>NZ_JBEZFH010000176.1:0-16323 GCF_040649355.1 Sphaerisporangium sp. NPDC049002
GATGACGTTCGCGTGCCGGGTGGTCTCGTTGAGGTAGGGGTCCACGCAGACCATGAAGTCCAGGCTCTCAAGGGCCCGCTCCAGCCGGGGACCGCCTGGCGCCGACAGCACCAGGTTGCCGGCTATCGACACAAGGGCCCTGACCTGCCCCTCCCCCGGCGTCTCGATCTCGTCGGCGAGGGTGGCCACCGGCAGTTCCCCGTTCGACTCCGGCAGCTCCCGCACGCGGCTGTGGAAGTGCCCGGTGCTGTAGGGCTCGGACGGGCGGAAGAGGTCGACGGTGGCGGTCTTGGTGAACATGACCCCGCCGGGCCGGTCGAGGTTCCCGGTCAGGATGTTGATCGTGTCGACGAGCCACTGCGCCGCGGTGCCGAACTCGACGGTGCTGGCGCCGATGCGGGAGTACACGGCGGCCGTCGGGGCCGCCGCCAGTTCCCGCGCCAGCCGTACGATCGTCTCGACCGGCACGCCGCACACCGGTGACACGATCTGCGGGGTGAAGTCCTGCGCCAGCCGCCGGAGGTCCTCCAGCCCTTCCACCTCAAGGTCGATGGAGGTGAGGTTCTCCGCGAGGAGGGTCTGGACGATGCCGAACAGCAGGAAGGCGTCGGTGCCGGGCCGTACGAACAGGTGCTCGTCGGCGAGGTCGGCGGTACGGGTGCGGCGCGGGTCGACGACCACGAGCTTGCCGCCGCGCTTGCGCAGCGCCTTGAGCCGGCCGGGGAAGTCGGGGGCCGCGCACAGCGAGCCGTTGGACTCCGCGGGGTTGGCGCCGAGCACCAGCAGGTAGTCCGTGCGGTCCAGGTCGGGCACCGGGAAGGCCATCGCGTTGCCGAACATATAGCCGCAGGAGACGTGCTTCGGCATCTGGTCGATGGTGCCGGCGGAGTAGATGTTGCGGGTGCCGAGCGACTGGCTGAGCGGCATCCGGTACATGAAGCCGGCCATGGTGTGGAAGGTCGGGTTGCCGAAGTAGGCGGCCACGGCATCGCGTCCGTAGGTGTCGATGACGTTCTTGAGGCCCCGCTCGACCTCCTGGAACGCCTCGTCCCAGGTGACCTCGTGCCATTCGCCGTCCCTGCGCACCAGCGGGGTGCGGAGCCGGTCGGGGTCCTCGTCGAGGCGGCCGAGGCTGGCCCCTTTGGGGCAGATGAAGCCCTTGGAGAAGGGATCGTCCGGGTCGCCCTTGACCGAGGTGACGTGCCCGGTGTCGTCGAGTGTGAGCCGCAGGCCGCAGACGGCGTCGCAGAGGGGACAGGTCCGGTGCACGGTTCTCATCGGCACTCCTGTAGATCGTCGAATGGAATCATCATGCGCGGCCGCCGGAGACAAGGGGAACCCCAGGAATTAGGCTCCTAGGGGGTTGATACGGGTCTTGGGTGCGGCATGGGCCAGAAATGGCTTATCAAGATCAATAAACGGCTTCGTCCCTCATCGGGGAACGTTTTCATGACCAAATATGGCTTTCGTCCCGTACCGTTGGAGGCTGGGGGTTTCTATCGCGATATTGAGGGCAGTGCGGTCTGGTTCGAACTGACCGATCCACCGTCCGAAAGGGAAGACAGGCGCCCGTCGAACGGCGCTCGCCGCTCCTGGCATGCCGGGGCCGTGAGCAGCCGTCCGGGCAGATGAGAACGGGTTTTGAGAGCATGGGAAGAAGGTCGTGATGACGACGAACGAGGTCACCGAGGGAAAGGCCGCAGCGCGGGAGCTGGCGGCGCGGCTGCCCGGATGGACGGTCTGGTACGGCCAGCACACCCGGCGGTTCTGGGCCATGCCGCGTACGGCCGCTCCGGCCGGCGCGCGGCTCGCGGAGGCCGAGACCGCCGAGGAACTGGAGGACGCGGTACGCCAGATGTCGGGCGCCGCCCCGAGGCAGGGAGCCCCGGCGCAGGGAGCCCCCGCGCAGGAGGCCTCGCATTCCGGCCAGGCCGCGATGGAACCGCAGCACCGCCGCGAGCCGGTTCGGCTCTGATCACGCGACACGCGCCTCGACGCCTCGGGTGGGGAGCCGGGCGAGGCGCGGTCCGGTTTTCCACAGGGTGTGGCGGGACGAGAGCCGGGGCCGGAGCCGCTCCGTATGCTCGGGCCGTGAGCCTGCCGCGCACCCTCGTCCTGTGGGATATCGACCACACCCTCATCAACGCCGCCGGCGCGGGTCGCCAAGCGTATGCCGACGCCTTCGAAGTGATCGTCAGGCGGCCCCTGGAGCATGTCGCCGACATGGCCGGCCGCACCGACTGGGCGATCACCGTGGAGACGTTGCGCATGCACGGCATCGAGGCGTCCGACGACCTGCTCGACTCCTTCGGCGCGGCGCTGGCGGAGGCGTTCACGGCCTACGAGGCGGCCGTCAGGGAGCACGGCCGGGTCCTGCCCGGCGCGCGGGAGGCGCTCGAAGCACTGTCCCGCCGTGACGACGTGGTCCAGTCGGTGCTCACGGGAAACATGGAGCCGATCGCGATCGGCAAGCTCGCCGCCCTCGATCTCGACCGTTTCATGGACTTCGAGGTCGGTGCCTACGGCATGGACCATGAGGAGCGCCCCGAGCTCGTAAGGCTGGCGCAGGGCCGGGCGACCGGCAAGTACGGTCAGGCGTTCGGCGCGGCGAGCACCGTCCTGATCGGCGACACCCGCCACGACGTACGGGCCGGCCACCTGGGCGGCGCCCGTGTCGTGGCGGTCGCGACAGGGGCGAGCGACCGCGAGACGCTGCGCGACGCCGGCGCGGAGCTCGTCCTCGACGATCTTTCCGACACGGAGGAAGTGGTCCGCGCGATCCTCGCGACCACCGATTCCTAGATCCTTTTCGCAGGCCGCGTAATTTGATCATCGACCCAAATGATCGTGAAACCCGGCGCCCCGGGACCGCTGCCCGGAAATCCCCCTCACTTTGATCATTACTCGCGACCGCGCGCGCCCTGATGGCAGAAATCGCCATATCCATGTCATTGCCGCGCCATCAGCGGCACTGGGCAAGCATCGAGGCCTTGTCCGCCTTCGTTACCGGAAGGTGGTACTTCACCGCGACCTGCGCGAAGCGGGCGACGTACGCACAGCGGATCCTGCGCACCGGGGGGAGCCAGGACGCGGGCCCCGCGCCGCCCTTGGCCTCGTTGACGGGGCCGTAGACCGGGATGAGGTTGAGGGGGTCATTGGCGATCCGTACGCGTTTGGCCTTCTTCCACTTCGAGGCGCCCATCTGCCACTCGTACGACAGCGGCACCACGTGGTCGACCTGCACCCGGTCGGCGTCGCGCTTGCGCCATCGGATGGTCCTGCCCGTGTACGGGTCCTCCAGCGTCATCGCGACGACGACGCAGTGCGATCCGCTGCGGTATCTGAGACGCTCGCCGTCCCGCGCCAGCAGGTCGTCACGGGTACGGCACCCGTTGCGGGCGTACGGGATGCCCTTGGCGGTGTCCGCCCAGTTCTCGCCGAACCGGGCGCGCGTGTAGCCCTGCTTGGAGCCTCGGGGCCTGACGCGCAGCTTCTTGATCAGCTTGATGGCCATCGCCCGGTCCGGATGGGAGGTGATGGGCACCAGTCCCGGCTTCGTCCCGTCCGGGTTGCGCAACGGGCTCGCCCGCTCGACGACCTGCGTAGGGCTGTGGGTGTTCTCACGGGCGGCGAGGGAGACGATCATTATGGCCCCCGCCATCACAGCAACCGTCCCGCGCGTGCTCAGCGCCGCCTCCCGGGCATGTACGGGTATAACTCGGTCTATCAATCCCCATAAATCTGTTCATTGACACCGGGCCGGCCAGGGGTGGACATGCCAGGGCCTGGCGATCGTACCCGGGTAAGGTCGTGAGGCGTGACGGACAAGGTGGAGCGGCTGGCGGCCCGGTTGGGTGAGTTCGCGCGGGAGCGCGACTGGGAGCAGTTCCACACGCCGAAGAACCTGGCGATGGCTCTGGCGGGCGAGGTCGGGGAGCTGGTCGCCGAGTTCCAGTGGCTGACGCCCGCCGAGGCGGCGAACCTCGACGAGCAGACACTCGCCCGGGTGCGTTCGGAGCTCGGCGACGTGACGAACTACCTCGTGCGGCTCGCCGACGTGCTGCACGTCGATCTGGTGGAGACCGCCCACGCCAAGCTGGATGAGAACGAACGCCGCTACGATCCCGACCTCTACCGAGGCTCCGCCCGCAAGGCACCCCCACTGCCTTCATGACGGCCGGTCGAGTCGTCGCCCGCTGATGCCCGGTCCGAGCATTGCCCCCGCCGATGCGTTCAGAGGGACCGGTCCTAGCACTGCTCCCGGCGACGCGTTCAGAGGGACCGGTCCGAGCGTCGCGCCCGTCGACGCGTTCAGAGGGAGACGAAGGTCAACCCGCGGTGCTTGAGGCGGGGGATGACCGTGTGCAGTGCCCTGAGTGTCTCGGAACGGTCGCCGCCGCCGTCATGGCACAGCAGGATGGCGCCCGGCCGGCACGCCAGCATGCTCTGGGCGATGCGGCGGGTGCCGGGACGGGACCAGTCGCGGGGGTCGATGTCCCAATCGATGGGGATCATGCCGTGGTCGTCGGCCGTGTGGACCACCCGGCTGGACCACGAACCTCCGGGGGACCGGAAGAACCTGGCGGCGACCCCCGTGGCGTCCGAGATGCGCCCCTGCGCCTCCACGATCTCGGCGGTGATCCGCTTGGCGGGCAACCGGTTGAACGGGATCGGATGGTGCATCGTGTGGTTGCACAGCTGGTGCCCTGCCTGGACGATGCGCTCGGCCAGACGGGGGAACCGCTTCACCTGGATGCCGATGAGGGAGAACGTCGCCCGTATCTCGTGCTCCGCGAGGAGGTCGAGCATCTTCGGCGTCCACTCAGGATGGGGCCCGTCGTCGATCGTGAGCGCGATGGCGTTCCCCGGCGCCGCGGGGGTCAGGTCGCGCAGGCTGTGGACGGGCTGGTGCCGGGCCCTCAGCCTGACGGGCGTCCACCCCGCGTGCGGAGGGGCGACCGGCGGGTGGACCACCGTTCGCGCTCGTGCCGGTGCGGCGTCCGGCGCCCGTGGGGACGAGCGGACGGAGTCGCCCACCACCAGGGACGCCAGCGTCAAAGCACCCAGAGCCCACAGCGCCCGGCGACGGCCGACCTCGCTTTCCTCCACAATCTCACGCTACCCATGTGCCTCCGTGATTTGACTGACCGACAGGAGCGATGACGGTAACCATGCGGTATAACCGGCAGCATCGGTCATGGCGGCCATGCGGCATTAGCGATGAAACCGAACGTGGCAGCCATGCGGCACCTCCGACGGAACCGGTCGCGGCACCACCATGCGGTGGTGCGGGCGGGTCGGGTCAGGGTAACCACGTCACTCGGCCGCGCAGGATGCCGTACCCGACGAAGGCGACCGCGTCGATCAGGGTGTGCGCGACGATCAATGGCATCGCCCGCCCCCACCTCTGGTAGAGCCGACCGAACAGCAGGCCCATCACAAGGTTGCCGATGAAGCCGCCGAAACCCTGGTAGAGGTGGTACGACCCACGGAGCAGCGCCGACACCGCCACGGCACGCCACGGTCTCCAGCCGAGCTGGGACAGCCGATGCAGGAGATAGCCGCTGACGATCACCTCTTCGAGGACGGCGTTCTGTAGAGCGGCCAGGAGCAGCACGGGAACCCGCCACCAGGTGTCGGGAAGCCGGTCGGGCACGACGTCGAGGTTGATGCCCGCGTGGAACGCCGCCAGGTAGAAGGCCAGCCCGGTGCCACCGACCACGGCCGCCAGCACCGCGCCCCGCAGCAGGTCACGCCCGGGCTCTCGCCGGTCGACACCGATCGCGCGCAGCGACTCGCCTGACCGCGCGAGGAGGTAGGCCACCAGGGCGACGGGAGCGACGGACACGGTGATGCCGACAAGCTGGAGCGTCAGGTCGAGCCAGGGCCGCCCCGGCGCCCTCGTGCCGACGAGGACGGCGTGCTGCCCCTTCAGCGCATCGGGAGCGGTCAGCGACCCGATGAGTGAGACCAGTGACTGAAGGGCGCTGGCCCCCAGCGACACGGCGAAGACGACGATGATCTCGGCACCGATGAGCCGGGGAGTGAACGCCCGCGTGCCGACGGTCGGCGAGGGCGGAGAGTCGCGCATGCCCGCAGAGTAGACCCGAGCCGGGGCACCGCGAAGTCGTCACGACCTCCCTGTGGATAACCCTCCGGCAGCGTGCGTGAGGCCGCGGCCGGACACCCACCCGAAACCGTCGAGCGCGAAGGCCCAGGTCCAGAGCCCGGTCACGCCTTAACGGCACGTCCGATGGCCTATTTGACAGCCAACTGAAAAGAAGATGGTCATGGTCCTGCAAGGACTCGTCAAGTCACGTGCAGGCGGGTGCGTTCACGCTGGGCGCATGACGACGTCCGGAATCACCTCGCCCCAGGGAAAGTACACCCGGGTCAGCGACGACCTGGCCATCGGAGCCACGGTCAGCGTGGTGGTTCCCGCGATGAACGAGGCCGAGAACCTGCCGCACGTGTTCGCGACCCTGCCGCACTGGATCGACGAGGTGGTCCTGGTCGACGGCAACTCCTCTGACGAGACGGTGGCCGTCGCGAGGGCCCTGCGTCCGGATCTGCGCGTCGTCACGCAGACCGGCAGGGGCAAGGGCAACGCGCTCACCGAGGGCTTCTCGGCGGCGACCGGCGACATCATCGTCATGATCGACGCGGACGGGTCCACGGACGGACGCGAGATCATCCGCTTCGTGTCCGCGCTGGTCGCCGGGGCCGACTTCGCCAAGGGCTCGCGCTTCGCGTCCGGCGCGGGATCGGACGACATCAGCTTCACCCGCTCCCTCGGCAACACGGTGCTGACCACGCTGACCAACGCGCTGTACGGCACCCGCTACACCGATCTCTGTTACGGATACAACGCCTTCTGGGCCCGCCACCTCGACGCGCTGGCCCTCGACTGCGACGGCTTCGAGATCGAGACGCTCATGAACGTACGGGCGGCCCAGGCGGGTCTGGTCGTCCACGAGATCCCGAGCCACGAGCACTGCCGCATTCACGGCACCAGCAACCTGCGCGCCGTACGCGACGGCTGGCGCGTGCTGAAGACCATCCTGCGCGAGCGCACCCGCCATGCGACCACCGACCAGAGCCGGCCGGTCGGCACCATCTCCGAGCACGCCCCCGCCTGACCTTCCGGCCGCCGTCTTGCCTGACGGGGCACACGAAATCACGGCCCCGGCCGGTAGTCCGGAGCACCCACCGGCCGTACCGGCGGACACCCGCGCCGAGCGGAGCGCCGACGGAGCGCTGAGGATGAACTCGTGCCGGAGACGGCAAAGAGGTACGAGCGGATTCGAACTCCTCTTCGAAGAGTTGGCCACGACGCGCGCATTCGGTTGCGAGACCTTCGAGAAGTTGATATTGCTTGCGCTAGCGAGCCCGCCAAAGGGATCAAAGATCATTTTGGTGGGGGGTGGGTCGCATGGTCAGATCGAGGCAGCCGAGGCTGGTGCGCAGGCTGGAGGAGGCATCCAAGGTCGTCAGGGCGACGACCGGCCTGCTCAGGCAGATGTCGGGCCTGCTACGCCAGCTCGTCATGATGGTCGGCTGGCTGGTGCTGCTGGCCGGTTCCGTGCGCCTGCTCGTCGACCCGCCTTCGACCCTGTCACCGGAGCACTTCGTCGCCCCCGGCGCCGGCGCGGCCGCCGTACTCCAAGGCCTGATCAAGCTGCCCGCGAGGTGGTGGAGGCCGGAACCGCCGAGCCTCACCGACCTCATGGACGCGGCACGGGCGCCCGAGACATGACAACGACCACCGGCGTCCCTCGACCCCGGCAGGGAAGCCGCGGCCGGTGGAATTAAGGAGAGGCGCCGGTCGGTGTGGTGGTGTCAGGATGCCGGGGTGGAGGCGATTCTTCGGGCTGCGAGTGATGTGGCCGGTGTCGAGATTTTTGATCCGATCGACCTTGGAGGGAGCTCGCGCAGTACCGTCCTGCGGTGCCGTACGGCCGCAGGGGGAAGCGTCATCGTCAAGGCGTTCACCAGCGAGCCGGAGGCGCTGCGTGCCTTCACGGGCGAGGCGGCCGGGCTTTCGCTGCGGCTGGCCGGTCCTGAGCTGCTGGGTGTGGACGCCTCCGTCCCCCTGGTGGTGATGAAGGATCTCGGTGACGCGCCGACGCTGGCGGACGTACTGCTGGGGGACGATCCCAAGGCGGCCGTGGACGGACTGCTCGCGTGGGCGCGGGGGCTCGGGCGGCTGGCCGCCGGGTCGGTGCGTCGACGTGCGGACCTCGCACGCATGTGGACCATGTACGACAAGGGCATGCCGTCCTGGGGAGACGACCCGTGGATCGCGCGGAACGCCGCCGAGCTGCTCACTCTGCTGACGGCGGCCGGCATCGCGGTGCCGCCGGGGCTGCCCGAGGAGCTGGCGGGCATCGGGACGGCAGGTGGGGAGAGGTATCCGGCGTTCACCCCGGGCGACACCTGTCCCGACAACAACCTGCTCACCCCGGACGGCCTGCGGCTGCTCGACTTCGAGGGCGCGTGCTTCCAGTCGGTCTTCATGACGGCCGCGTACTGCCGGATGCCCTTCTCCAGTTGCTGGTGCGTCTTCGTGCTGCCTGCCGGGTTGGCGGAGGAGATCGAGCAGGCCTACCGCGCCGAGGTCGTCGATACGTACCCGGCGCTGGCCGATGACGCCGTGTGGCGGGCCGGGGTACGCGAGGCGATCGCCGTCTGGACGGTGGAGGCGACGGTACGGCTGCTCCCGCGCACCGCGGAGGACAAACCGCTGCACCGCACCCGGCGCCCCGCGCCGACGATGCGCCAGCTCCTGCGGCACCGCTGGGAGATGGCGAGCACGCTGGACGACTTCCCCGCGTTCGCGGAGACCATGCGGCTACTCCTCGCGAAAGTGGCGGAGGAGTGGAACGTATCTCCGCTGCCCGGCTACCCCGCCTTCAGCGAGGCAACACCCGGATAAAACCCGCCAAATTCTGTAAATCATAACATTTCGGACATGGATATGGCCAGGCCCCGAAACGCAACCGGGAGGATCGCGTTTCGGCACCCGCTCTATTGTGAGCGGCCTGTTATCGGAGCCCTCGCGACCCCGGCATTTGGCGATCTATGCTGGCTCGGAACCACGCAGCAGCCCCCACTGCACTGGAGATACGCACGTGCGAGAAGGCCGTTGGACGACGATCACGCCTTCCCAGTATCAGCATGAGCGCGAAGCACTCGAACACGTCCGTACGCTACTCCCCGATGCCGAGCCGTACCGCGCCTGGTCCAATTTCACCTTCACCGCCAACGCCGGTCCCGTCCGCGAGGTCGACCTGTTCGTGGCCGCTATTTCGACAATCCGCCACACTTTGCCGACTTCACGGCCAAGCAGCTCAAGTCGCTCCTGCAGAAGGCCGTCAGCGGACCGGCTGACCCCGCTTTCCTCGCCGGCCTCTGCGAGGTCCAGCCATGGGTCCGCCAGTGGCACGACGACTTCGACCCGCTGTACGACGGTAACCCCGCGGACGTCTACGAGGGTTTCCTCACCCAGACCCGCGCCCGCCTGCACCTCAGCGGCGACGACCTCACCACCTGGCGCCCTCCGAAGCACACCCGCACCCACGGGGACGCATAATTCCGACAATGCACCCTCTACCGCCTTCCTGCTCTAGAAAGGCGACTGCATGTGGGGTCTACTTGACATGGCTCCACCTAACCGGATCTCCCCCACGGCGAAGGTTACGGCATGAGACTGGTGACGGCCACCGGGCGACAACTCAGCACAGCCGAAGCCAAAAAAGGACTGGCTTTGCGTGGCGTCCTATTTTTCGATCAAGCCACCATAGAAGAGGTCAGGTCCTTTTTGCGTGATTGGACCGTGCCGTATCCACATCCGCATGAAAGCAGCCCTGGCATCACCGTGATCGAACCCACAGGCGTCGAAGACAAGAACGGCAAAGGCTTCACAAACCAATCTCTGCCATTGCACACCGACCGCGCTCATGCCAGCGTCCAACCGACCATAGTGGGCTGCCTCTACACGGCGCTTGCATGCGAAGGAGGGGAGTCTCTCCTCCTGGACGGCGCCCGCGTAATCAGGAGAGCCAGAGAGAAGCAGCTGCTCACCAACCTTGACAACGTTGTCCTGCTCGCGCCAGGACATCCGTGGCTTCCTGTCATCAAGGTCTCGCGCGGCTCCGAGCTCTGGCGCATCAGGTACAGAAACGATGCGCTGGCACGCCCCCATGCTGCGACGGTCCGGGCGAAGCCCCTGCTGAACCTGCTACGCGAGATGCCGGCACCGGCTGATCACGTCTTCGCCCCAGGCCAGGGCTATCTGATTCACAACCTGCGGGTCCTGCACGGCCGACGGTCATTCAGCGGAGATCGCAGAGCACTCAGAGTGCTGGCCACCGTTGCAGGGTCGTCAGAATACGCCTATCTGAACGACGGCTTTCACTTACGGGCAGAGCACCGCACCGGCGAGACCAGGGGCTGAGCTTGCGCGAGTCGAGACGGTTCACCGAGGTGATTCAGCACCTCAAAGCCCTGCCGGAACAGAGGTCTCCGGAGTTTCCCCAGGCCATTCGGGATGTCATCGAGCGGATCCCCGACCCGGAGGAGACGCTCCAGGGCATCCTGCAACTGCCCAGGGTTGAGCACTCGATCCGCTTCTGCGCGTTATACGGGGTGCTGCTCCGATTGCGCAGAGAGGAACGCCACAGCGAATACGAGCACACTGTCGTGCGTTATGCCAAGCGATTCGATAAAGAGCTATATTTCCCCACCTTCCTCGCGATAATAGAGCGTAACCGGGGAGATGTGGCGAGTCTCAGAAAGGCTGTCGAATATTCACGTCGCGCAGCAGGAGACATGCCGGACGTCGCCGGGGTCGTACATCAGGTGGCCGCCTTCATGGCAGAATACCTTGAGCGAAGAGCGGAGCCTCCGACGATCAATGAGGTCGAAGAAGCGGAGCGTTGCGCTGACGTGGCCATAACGTCAACCAATGGGCGGATCGCACACTATCACGAGACAAAAGCACGCATTCTTACACTTCGGCATGAGTTCGACTCCGCGCGCATATCCCTCACTCGGGCCATAGAACTGGAGCCTCGTCGGAGCCGCGATTACCACAGGCGACTGGTGCAGTACCAGACCACACGAATGCGCATCGACATGGTGGAGCAGCAGGCACGTTGGCATGAGATGCAGGAGAGCAACAAGCGGGAGCTGACGGAGTTCAAGAACCAGCAACTACAGCTTCTGGGACTGCTCGCAGCCGTGGTCGCGCTCATCGCCGCCGGGGCGAACATCGCAAGCCAGAGTAAGCCTGCCGACGGCATCCTGCTCATAGAGGTGATGGCCGGGGCAGTCGTCATCGTGTTCTCGACGTTTTCACTGATGGCGGCCCGCTCACTGTGGCGCGTGCTGGTCTCCTTCGCCGCAGGCCTGGCCCTGATATTGATTCCCCATATCTTCGGACGGTGACACCACTGTGAAGGTTCTGGATATCACAGACAGCCCCGGTTCCCTAACAAAGCCGACCGAGGACAGGGTGGGCGCATCAGGCAATCTGGCCTGGGTGATCGACGGTGCGACGGACTTCAGCAACGAGAGAACCCTGCCCGGCATCTCGAATGTCCAGTGGCTGGTGCAACTCGTCGACCAAAGCTTGCACGACCTCGGAGCAGTGAATAAGTTCACTATGGTCGCCGAGGTCTTCGACCGTCTGGGCGAGATGGTACGTTCCGAGCTTGCCTCTCTGGCCACTGATGAGCTGCGCAACCATCCCTGCTGCTCGATCGGCCTGGCCGCCTTTGACGCCGATTCCGTGGAAGTAGGCCGGATCGGTGACTCCACTCTAGTCACTTATCGGGGAGACCGCGTCACCAGGGAGGTCAGTACGGACTTCTTCGACGCGCGCGAGGCACAAGCAGTCGAGCAGTCACGGACGGCCCTGCAGACCAGGCGGGCGATTATGGCCGGGATATTCGCCCGGCGCACTGAGTACATCAAGGGAGTCCACGCGGAGTCTGTTTTCTCGGGCCACCCCGAAGCGGTCTTCAGAGTTCATCGGGAGACTGTTCCCTTAACTGAGGCGGAAACTGTGCTGATCTGTACCGACGGCTTCGCCCGAGCAGTCGCTGATTATCGGATATTCGCGGACTGGCAGGAGCTGGGCCAACATGGCCGCCATGAGGGCCTCGGCAGGATCACGTCCCTGATCAGGCGGTACGAGGCGGATTCCGCTGGCATGCCGCCGGGCCCGAAGTTCAAGAGTTCTGACGACGTGGCGGCCATCCTATTAGCAAACGAAAGCAGGAGATGAACATGGACGGCCCGGACCGCCTCCGTAGTAATGGCATGCCGGAGTACCTTGTCGAGCGGAACCCCGGCTACTTCGAGTACCAGCTCCCGATATCCGTGAAACTTGTCGTCGACATGGGCGGCAAGATCCCCCTGCTCATGAACGAGCGCGACGAGTGGGAGCTCCCCGGCGGGAAGCTTGAAGTTGGGGAGACACCGGAGGTGTGCGTCTGCCGAGAGGTGTTCGAGGAGCTCAATATAACCGTGACGGTTGAGGAGATCGTAGATACCTGGGTCTACGAGATCACCCCGCTGCGCCATACGTTCATTGTCAGCTACGGGGCGACTTACAACGGCGACGAACAGGTGCGCAGCTCCAACGAACACAAGAGACTCGGGCTCTTCGCCTACGCCGACGTGCCTGCTCTGCACATGCCGGAACCTTACAAGCGAACGATCCAGAGCTGGCAGAGTCTCCTCGCGAAACGGTGATTTCAGATCCGAGGAGTCGGCCAGGATCAAGCCCCCTCCACTCTGATCGTCGACCAGGAGCAGAACCACGGATGGAAGGCCGACCGGCTGACCCCGCTTCTCGCCGGCCTCCGCGAGGTCCAGCCATGGGTCCGCCAGTGGCACGACGACTTCGACCCGCTGTACGACGGTAACCCCGCGGACGTCTACGAGGGTTTCCTCACCCAGACCCGCGCCCGCCTGCACCTCAGCGGCGACGACCTCACCACCTGGCGCCCCCCGAAGACATCCCGCACTCGCAAGAACCCGCCAAACGTACAGCAGGCAATCCTTCTTCCGTCCCCACCGAAGTGATCGCCGAGCAGATCAGGGCGGGCGACTCCGAAGAGTTGATCTCCGAGTTTTACGAACTGTCGCCCGAACAGGTGCGTGACGCAGTCTTGTTCGAGAAGCGCCGCAGCGCCTGACCTTCTGGAAAGTCGTGCCCCCCACAGACCCACGTAGTGTGCGCTTTTTCGTTGACGAAACCTCCCTCGGTGTCGGCCGGGCGCTGGCCTTGCTTCGCCGGGACGTCATCCATACCAACCATCGGCTCATCCCCGAAGTGCCTCTTGACACGCTGGACGACGACTGGATTCCTGAGGTGGCAGCCAGGGAACTGGTGGTGATCACGCGCGACAAGCGCATCCGTACGAAGAGTTCGGAGTTGCCAACCAGCAGACTGGTTGGCAACTCCGAACTGGCGTTAGACGCCCAATCGCGTGTGCGGACGTACGGCCCTTGCGCCCCTGGCGCCGCCAAAGGCTCCTCGTGTTGCTGGAGGAGAGGCTAGAAGTCGAACTCACCCTTCTTCGCTCCGTCGATGAAGGCGTCCCAGACACTGGCGCTCACCACGAAGGGCTCCTTGTCGGGTGCCTCGGTGTCCCGCAGCCCGACCCGCCCACCTGACAGCGGAGCCACCTCAAGGCAATCCCCCTGGTTGGGTCCGCTCTTGGTGGCCTTGCGCCAGGCCGCGCTCTTCAGCTCATCACTCAGGTCCATAGTTTCTCCGCCTCCCTGATCAACTCGATCGAACCAGGCTGGGGCTGGGCCTCAGCTCGTACGGTGTCATAACTGCTCTGGATCACCTTGACGTCTTCCGGACTGTTTGACACCTGCCCGTGAGTCGCGGATTCGATGTACACGGTATCCGGACTATCGGGCATCTGCGCGATGACAAATCCCCCGAGCAACCCTGTGGTGACCCCGAGAGCCGTAGGAACGACTTGAATTCCGACGTGCGGCGACTCGGCGGCTTCAAGGAGCCGACGGACCTGGTTTCGCATGACCTCGTTTCCGCCCACCGGCCGATGAAGCACTCCCTCGTCTATCACAGCCCAGAGCATCGGCGGAGCCTCACGAGCGAAGATCCGCTGCCGCTCCAAACGGGCAATTACGGCTTTCTCCACTTGTCCGGCGGTTATCCCGGCTTCTCCGCGAATGATCGTCCGCGAGTAATCCTCCGTCTGGAGCAGACCTGGAACGACGAGCGGTTGCCATGTGTGAAGCGTGTGAGCCTCCTGTTCGATTTCGAGCCAGCCGCGAAACCACCGAGGGCTGGTGTCCCGGGTCAGCCGGGTCCACAAACGGATGAGACCGCCGCCGGCCCCCAGGGCATCGTCACACCGTTGGGCCAGGTTGCGGCTCGGGGTGCGTTCCCCTCGCTCGACGAAGGCCAGCAGGCTTCTGCTGAACTGCGTTACCTCCGCCAACTGTTCCTGGGTGACGTTAGCCTGCATGCGGCATTTGCGGAGTTCGGCACCGAAAATGGCGAGCGACTTGACCGATGGGTCATGGGATGAGCGTACGGACATTTCAACTCCGACGGACGGCGGGGCTGGCCAGGACGGGAATGGCTCGGAAATGGCACAGATCTCGGCACAAAAGTGTCACAGGGGTGTGCCCGATTTCCTGATGCAGAAGGTAGCCGTTTGCCGTCACCCTGTGAAGAGCACCGAGAAACACGGAAGCCCTTAGCAGGGCCCGCTCCTATATATGCACTTGTGCCATTCGATGGCGTCGCAAGAATTGCTTGATATGTCCGGATAAGGGGGTGCAAATCGAAGATCGAGACGTCGAGCAGGCGTATCCCTAGCGGATAGCCCTCGTATCCGGCGGAGACGGACTTGTCACCGGCTGGCAAGCCGCACCTGGTTACCAACTACAGGGGAAACCGGGGGCCGCGCACCCGCCGTACGAAGGCGCCGATTTCGCCGTCCCACGACCCGCCGTACCGGCGCCAATCAGGAAGCCGCTCGGCGAGGTGCCCGACCAAGCGGCGGCCAGAGCGAGCGGACCCACCGGAGCGATGGGGGCCCCGCCCATGGACGCCACGGTCGGGAACGGATGCCTACCGGAACACGACGATCAACCCGCACCGCACGCCGATGACCACCGGCAACGCACGCCGTACATGAGGCGGGGCTCGCCACGGCACGGCAGGCCGGACAAGCCCCTTGACCGGACTCTGGAGGTCCGACCTGATGCACAAGCCTAGTAGAGGATGCCGTTCCACCAGGGAGGTTCGAGTGATCCGGGTCCGCTGGCACGCCGATCACCCGCCGATGCCGCTCGGCTGCCGCTGGTGCGGGCACCCGCCGTACGCTCACGAGGCGGCGAGCCTCCCCCACCGGCCTCATCACGACTGGGAACAGCCCACCCCCGCGCAGACCCACGCACGCATGAACGTGCGGCGGCGCCTCGGGATGTGCGGCCGCCCGCCGATCGCGATGCCGGTACGCCCGCTCCTCCGGCCGGAGCCTCCCTTGGCCGCCGCCGGACGGTCCCCGGCCGGCTTCCCGGGACACCACCGGAGGCAGGAGCATCCTGTGCCACCGGCAGGCGTACGGTCCCCGCGTGGACGGCCGCCGACCACGCGCGTCCCTGCCGGCGGGCGTGGGCCATACCCGGGACAAGCGGCATGAGCGCGCCCGGCACCCGGACCCTGCGCGGCGGTCGGCATCGGCGAAGCGTGCCTCCGGCGCAGGTGCTCCCTCGGCGATGGGACGCGGCCAAACGGGCCTCCGCCCACCAACTGGACCAGCTCGAACCCGGGTGGGCGGTCTGGTACGGCGTGGGCGCGCGGCGCTTCTACGCCATCGCGACCTGGCCCGCACCGGAACCCCTCATCGTGCAGGCACGCACCGCCGACGAACTGCGCGCCCTGATACGCGAAGCGGAGCGGGAGGCATCGTCCCGTCCCCGCCTCGTCGCGGAGAAGACCTCTCGTTCCCTGGCCGACCGGGCCAGGCCCGCGCCCCCTCCGCCCCGCCCCATCTCACCGTCATCTCAAGGAGCCCTGATGACCGAAGCCCCGGACGGCCTGCGTACGGTCTGCTGGGACCTCCCGCCCGACCTGTCGATGATCGGCAAGACCCGCGCCCTGGTGAACGAGATCCTCACCATCTGGGCGCTGACGGCGCTCGCCGACGACGTGGTCCTGGTCGTCGGCGATCTCGTGAGTCCTGAAAATACACTACTTATATGGACATCACCCCGAAAGCGACCAGCGGCAAGCGACTCCGGTACGGCGGCAATGTGCGTATC
>NZ_JBEZFH010000177.1:0-16298 GCF_040649355.1 Sphaerisporangium sp. NPDC049002
ATCAGCTACGCCATCGAGCGCAAGCGCGCCGACCTCACCCAGCGCAAGCTGGCCTCGGCGCCGACCGGGCCGTCATCGCCAAGGACATCGTGCTCGCGGGCAACACCTCCGCCGCGTCGATCCCGCTGGCGCTGAGCCGCATGATCGAGCGCGGCGAGGTCCAGTCGGGCGACCTGGCCCTGCTCCTCGGCTTCGGCGCCGGTCTGACCTACGCCGGCCAGGTGGTGGAGATCCCCTGAACCTGTACGGAGGCCCGCACGGCTCGCCGTACACAGCAAGAAGAGAACTCAATCCAAGGAGAAATCACGACATGGCAGTGACCGAGCAGGACATCCTCGCGGGCCTCGGCAAGATCATCAACGAGATCACCGGCATCCCGGCTGCCGAGGTCACCCCCGAGAAGAACTTCGTGGACGACCTCGACATCGACTCCCTCTCCATGGTCGAGATCGCCGTCGCCGCCCAGGACGAGTTCGGCGTCGAGATCCCCGACGACCAGCTCAAGCACCTCAAGACCGTCAAGGACGTCGTCAACTTCATCCAGAACTGACCGTCTCAGGCGTCCGGCGCGTCCGGGCGTCTGAGCCCCCCAGCTTCACGACGATCACAAGGAGCGCATCAAAGTGAGTACAGACCGGGTACGTGTCGTCGTCACCGGGCTCGGCGTGACGACGCCCCTCGGTGGAGACGTCGCCTCGACCTGGTCGGCGCTCCTCGCCGGGCAGTCGGGGGTCCGCGCTCTCACCGAGGAGTGGGTCGACCTTCTGCCGGTGAAGTTCGCGGCGCGGGCGGCCGTCGACCCCACCGAGGTGCTCCCGAGGCCCGAGTCGCGCCGCCTCGACCGCGCCGAGCAGTTCGCGCTCATCGCCGCGCGAGAGGCCTGGCAGGACGCGGGCACGCCGAAGGTCGCGCCCGACCGGCTCGGTGTGGTCGTCGGAAGCGGCATCGGCGGGATCACCACGATCCTGGGGGCCTACGACGTCTTCAAGGAGAAGGGCTGGCAGCGGCTCTCGCCGTTCACCGTCCCCATGCTGATGCCCAACGGCTCGGCCGGGTGGATCGGCATCGAGCTCGGCGCGACCGCGGGCGTCCACGCCACCGTCAGCGCCTGTGCCACCGGTGCCGAGTCCATCGGGTACGCCATGGAGATGATCAGGTCGGGGCGCGCGGACGTCGTCGTGGCGGGTGGCACCGAGGCGGCCATCCACCCGCTCAACATCGGCTCCTTCGCCGCGATGCGGGCGATGTCCACGCGCAACGACGACCCCGAGCACGCCTCCCGTCCCTGGGACAAGGGCCGCGACGGCTTCGTGCTCGGCGAGGGCGCGGGCATCATCGTCCTTGAGTCCGAGGAGCACGCCCGCGCGCGGGGCGCCCGCGTCTACGCCGAGGTGGCCGGGGTCGGCTACTCCGGAGACGCCCACCACATCGCCCAGCCCGAGCCCACGGGCGCGGGCCTCAGAAGCGCGGCCCGCCGGGTCCTTGAGGACTCCGGTCTGACCGGCGCCGACATCCGGCACGTCAACGCGCACGCCACCTCCACTCCCGCGGGGGACGTCGTCGAGGCCGTGGCGATCCTGGACATCATCGGCGACCACCCGCTCGTGACGGCGACCAAGTCGATGACCGGTCACCTGCTCGGCGGGGCCGGCGGCATCGAGTCCGTCTTCACGATCAAGGCGCTGTACGACCGGATCGTGCCTCCCACCGTCAACCTGGACGACCTCGACGACGGCGTCGAGATCGACATCGTGCGGGACGTGCCCCGCAAGCTCCCCGATGGCCAGATCGCCGCGATCAACAACTCGTTCGGGTTCGGCGGCCACAACGTCGCCGTCGCCTTCGCCAGCATCTGATTGGGAGCGACAGTGACCGTGCTCGGCGACGGGGTGGCGTCCGCGTCCTCCGAAAAGGAGGCTCCTGATCCTCGCGACCCGCTGATACGTCTTTCAGCGCTGTTCGACGAGGGCTCGATCCACCTGATCTCTCCGGAGGACCGCAGCGGCGTGCTCGCCGCCATGGGCCGCGTGGAGGGCGTGCCGGTGGTGGCCTTCTCCAGCGACGCCCGCGTCCAGGGCGGCGCGATGGGCAGCGAGGGCTGCGAGCACATCGGGCACGCCTACGACGTCGCCGTCCGCGAGCGGGTGCCGATCGTCGGCCTGTGGCACTCCGGGGGCGCCCGCCTCGCCGAGGGCGTCGAGTCCCTGCACGCCGTGGGCCGCGTGTTCGCCGCCATGACCAGGGCTTCTGGCGTGGTCCCGCAGATCTCCGTGGTCCTCGGCCCGGCGGCGGGCGGAGCGGCGTACGGGCCCGCCCTCACCGACCTCGTGATCCTGTCCGACCAGGGCCGCATCTTCGTCACCGGCCCCGACGTCGTCCGCAGCGTCACCGGCGAGAAGATCGACATGGCCGGCCTCGGCGGCCCCGAGCCGCACAGCAAGCGCAGCGGCGTGGTCCACGTGGTCACCAAGACCGACGCCGAGGCGCTGCTGAACGCCCGCCGCCTTGCAGTGCTGCTCGGCCACCAGGGCCGCGTCCGCCTCGACTCGGTGCGGGACGTCGACTTCTCCGGCCTGCTGCCCGAGAAGGTCCGCCGGGCGTACTCCGTGCACCCGCTCGTCAACGGCCTGCTCGACGAGCCCGGGGTCGAACTGCATCCCAAGTGGGCGCCCAACATCGTCACCACGCTCGGCCGCCTCGGGGGCCGCACGGTGGGCGTCATAGCCAACAACCCGATGCGGCTGGCCGGCTGCCTCGACTCCCTCTCCGCCGAGAAGGCCGCCCGGTTCGTGCGCATGTGCGACTCCTTCGGGGTGCCGCTGGTCGTCCTGGTGGACGTCCCCGGCTACCTTCCCGGCGTCGGGCAGGAGCACGACGGCGTGGTGCGGCGCGGCGCCAAGCTGCTGCACGCCTTCGCCGAGGCCTCGGTCCCGCGCGTGACGCTCGTGACCCGCAAGGCGTACGGGGGCGCGTACATCGCGATGAACTCCCGGTCCCTTGGCGCCACCAAGGTGTTCGCCTGGCCGACCGCCGAGGTCGCCGTCATGGGCGCGGTCGCGGCCGTACGGGTGCTCAAGCGCCGCGAGATCGCGGCCGCCCCCGAGGAGGAGCGCTCGGCCCTTGAGGCCCGGCTCGCCGAGGAGCACGAGAAGGTCGCCGGCGGCCTCGACCGGGCGATCGAGCTCGGTGTCATCGACGAGGTCATCAAGCCGGCCGAGAGCCGCGGCGCCATCGCCAAGGTCCTCGCGCAGGCCGCCCCCGCACGCGGGGCCCACGGCAACATCCCGCTCTGTCTGCGTTCACGCGACGAGGCCCCGCACCGATCCGCGGGGCCTCGTCGCGTGAACGGCCGGCGCCGGGCCGGCGCGGCTAGGTGGTTCGGACGGGACCCCCGTCGGACATCCAGTCCTTGAAGGCGTCCCACTCGCCCGGAGTGACGTAGAGCTTGGGGCCGTTCGGATCCTTGGAGTCCCGGAAGGCGATCAGCCGCTCGCCGATGCCCGCGCGCGGGACGGTGGCCTGATGGCCGTCGAGAACACCGACCTCTACGCAGTCGCCGCCGTTGGTGCTGTGCGGGCTCTTGCGCCAGCCGCCACGAGGCTCGTGGGTCACCTTGCGTCTCCTTTCCCGGAGGGCCTCAGCCCTTGATTTCCGCGACCGAACTGATGAGGATCGCCGTTTCCCCGGGCGAGAGCGCCCTGCCCAGGAGGTCGGCGAACATCGACGCGTATCTGCGCCGCTCCTGTGGTTCCTCCAGCACGAGACCGCTGGCGGCCTGCTCCAGGTAGACCAGGTCGAGATCGCCCGGCTCCGGGAACTCCAGGAGGTTGAACTGCCCGTCCAGCGCGGAATGAGCGCCCGAGCCGAACGAGAGGATCCTGATGTCGACGTTCGGCAGGGCCCCCGCCTCAAGGAGGTGGCGGAGCTGCCCGCGCATGACGCCCGGCCCGCCGACCTGGCGCCGGATCACGGCCTCGTCGAGCACCACGACGATCTGGATCGGGTCGCCCGCGCGGGTGACGAGATCCTGCCGCGACATGCGCACCGCGACCTTCTCCTCCACCTCCGCGAGGCCCGAGCGCATCGCGGTCGCCTCGATGACCGCCCGCGCGTACGCCTCGGTCTGGAGCAGGCCGGGGACGACCTGCGGCTGGTAGGTGCGCAGGACCGACGCCTCGGCCTCCAGCCCGATATAGGAGTCGAACCCCGGCTTCAGCGTCTGGCGATGGCGGTGCCACCAGCCGCGCTTGCGGGCTTCCCTGGCCATCTCCAGCAGTTCGCCACGGGCCTCGCCGGCGACGCCGTACACCTCCAGCAGGGCCGCGACGTCGGCGGGGGCGGGCCGCGTGAGCCCCGTCTCATAGCGCCAGAGCGTGATGTCGGTGGTGCCCACCAGCTCGGCGACCTCCTGACGCGACTTGGCGCTGGCCTCCCTGAGCCCGCGCAGTTCGGCGACCAGACGGCGATGCCGCGCGGTCGGGCTGCGACGTCGTGCGGTCACGCACCCTCCCCTCTCGGAACACTGGCCCCTCGGAAGAACACTGGCCGCCCAGTCTGACGGTTACCTAGAGCATCCGACAAGACACTCTTTGACACCAACCAATCTGACAGATTGCAAGTTGAGGCATTAAAGGCTCTGCTAAGACTGTGACCTAGGGCGAGCATCTAACCACACAAAGTGGCCAGTGAGTCTGGTGACACTTGAGAGGCGGCAGTAAATGAAGACACCCGCAGGACAGGGCTTGTCCTCTGCCACGCCTCTCGTCACGGCCAACTTCCCCGGAACGCGCGACCAGGCATCCCGCGCACGCGCCCTCGTACGGGAGGCGCTCCAGCACGCCAGGTACGACCGGATCACCGGGGACGCCGAGCTCCTGACGAGCGAGCTGTTCACCAACGCCGTCCAGCACAGCCGCTCGGGCGACCTGGGCACGGTCACCGTCATGGTCCAGGCGGGCGACCTGGTGCGCATAGAGGTCGTCGACGACGGGTCCGCCGTCTCCTCTCCGAGGGTCATGGTTCCGGACGCCGTCTCACTCGGCGGCAGAGGGCTCTTCCTGGTCCAGGCGCTCTCGTCACGGTTCGGCGTGCGCAGGGACCACGTCGCCACCGCGATCTGGTTCGAGCTGGTCCCCTGAGGGCGGCTCCACGAGGTCCACCGGGCAGTCGTTCTCGCACATGCGAACTCCGACGCCGGCGTCCAGCCGCCCACGCGCGTCACCGTCACCCTCCGCCCGGAGATCATCTTCGGAACGGTCCAAGATCCGGTTCGATTCACCCGGAAGGATCGAGGCGTACCGGGCGGGTGGTCAGACGGCGGCGTGGAGCCAGCGGACGGGGGCGCCGTCGCCGGCGTAGCGGAACGGCTCCAGTTCCTCGTCCCACTGCTTTCCGAGCAGTTTGTCGAGCTCTTCCTCAAGGACGACCCGGCCCTGCGCCGCCATGAGCATGACGTTACGGAGCCGGTCCTCGGGGATCATGATGTCGCCGGACACCCCGACCACCGCCGTGAAGGCGCCCAGGGTCGGCGTGTAGGCGTGCCGGGAGCCGTCGACGCCCGCGGAGGCGTCCTCGGTGATCTCGAAGCGGATGCGCTGCCAGCCCATGAGAGAGGACGTGATCGCCCCGGCCGTGCCGGGGCGGCCCTCCCATTCGGCCTGCGTGCGCACCGTGCCAGGCTGAGCTGGCTGAGGAGTCCACGATAGGTCGACGGGTATGCCAAGCACACCCGCGACCGCCCATTCGATGTGCGGGCACAGCGCGGGCTGAGCCGAGTGGACGTACAGCACGCCACGAGCAGACACCGGACCTCCCGTTTCGTACGAGGTGCGCCTTCCCCAACGTCCTCATACTGGGATGATCACAAGTGACTGAGGGAGAGACTACCGTCCGTCGTGGCGGGGCACCAGAGCCGGGTCATACCTAATCACGCTTGGCAACTCTCCGTATGGGGGAAGATACATTCCGTGTTTACCTCCCCCATAAGGAGCCGCCGGTGAACGTGCAGGCAGTGGAGCACATGCCGGGACGGAGCACCCTCATCCGCCCCGGCGTCCTGCTCGCCAGGTCTCCCGTCGCCGCCGCGCGATGGACCCAGGCGGTGGAGAACATCGACGGGGTCTACCTCCTACGGCTGGCGCCGGGGGCCGACCCCTGCGAGATCGCCGCCACGCTCTCCGGCCAGGGGCACGAGGTCTCCCCGAACCACGTCGTCGTCGGCCAGCCGCTGTTCTTCGGCGGGCCCACCGGGGCGCCAATCCCGGCCCCGGCGCCCGCGTACGAGCCGGGCGAGCCTTCCCGGGTGACCGTCGGCCTGCTCGACACCGGCGTGGCCCCGCACCCGTGGTTCAGGGACGCCGAATGGTTCCGCGGCCAGCCCGGCGAGGTCCTGGACGCCGACGGCGACGGGCTTCTCGACCACCAGGCGGGGCACGGCACGTTCATCGCCGGGCTGGTGCTCCGGCAGGCGCCCGGCGTGCGGCTGCGCGTGGCGAGGGTGCTCGACAGCAACGGGTACGGCGACGAGGCCGGGGTGCTCCGGGCGCTCAACCTCCTGCGGGATACCCGCGTCGACGTGCTCGTGCTGTCGTTCGGCTGCTTCACCTACGACGACCGGCCCCCGCCGCTGCTGGAGCGCGCCCTCGCCGGGTTCCCCGACACGGTGATCGTGGCCTGCGCGGGGAACACCGCCTCCCCGCGCCCCTTCTGGCCCGCCGCGATGCCCCGCGTCATCGCCGTCGGAGCCCTCGACTCCACCGAAGGCGAGCGCGCGAGGTTCTCCGCGTACGGCCCCTGGGTGGACGCCTGCGCGCGTGGCGAATCCTTGACCAGCAGTTTCGTGGACTTTCAGCATTTTCACAGCTATGCCGTCTGGAGCGGGACGTCCTTCGCGGCCGCCGTGGTGGCCGGCGCCATCGCCGCCGCGGCCCGGCACATGTCCCCCGGCGAGGCGGCGAACCAGGTGCTCGATCCCGGAAACGGCAGGCGATTCCCCGATCTCGGGGTCCTGGTGCCCACGCCCCGCTAAGGTGCTCACCAAGCGCATCCTCCCGACCACGCGAAGTCATCACATGCCTTACGATCTCGACCTCCTCGACGAGCCGGCCTGGCGCGACCTGGTCGAGCGCTTCGGATACCGCATGTGGGCCGTCGCCCGGGCCTTCGGCCTCGACTCCACCGACGCCGCCGACGCGGTGCAGGCCGCGTGGCTCCGGCTGGTCGAGAGTCTTCACACGATCCGCGACCCCGAGCGCGTCGGCGCGTGGCTGATCACCACCACGCGCCACGAGGCGGCGCGCATCCACCGGAGCCGTTCGGGCGCCCCGCTGGCGGCCCTGCCCGCCGAGATCCCCGCCCCCGACGGCGACCCGGTGGCGGCGATGCTCACCGAGGAGGACGGGCGGCGGCTCTGGGCGGCGGTCGACACGCTGCGCGAGCCGTGCCGCTCGCTCCTGCGGCTGATCGTGTGCGCCCCCGACGCCGGCTACGCGCAGCTGGCACGCCGCCTCGACATGCCCATCGGCAGCATCGGGCCCACCCGCGGCCGCTGTCTCAGGCGCCTGCGGTCCCTTATCGAGGAGGATCGGTGACCGACGACGAGTATGTTCTGGCGGCCCTGAGGATCGCCGCGGGCGCCGATCCGGTGCCCGCGCGGGTCTCGACCGACGCCCGCGCCGTGTACGGCCTGCGCCTCCCGGGAGCCCTGACGGCGGGGCCCGTGGGGGTGCCGTCCGGGGTCCAGCAGCCGTCCGGGCTCCAGCAGCCGTCCGGGGTCCGGCCGCCGTCCGGGGTCCGTTCCGGCGGCCGCCCGGCCGACGGGGAGCCACGGCTGCTCCGCTTCGCCGCCGGCGGGGTGACCATCGACGTCGAGATCACGATCTGCGACTCGCACATCGATCTGGCCGGCCAGGTGCAGCCCGCCCCGGGCAAGGGTGCCCGCGTCGAGATCAGGACACCGCACGTCAGCAAGATCCGCTTCCCCTCCGAGACCGGCGAGTTCGCCACCACAGGACTCCCTCACGGATGGCTGAGCGTCGTCTGCCACCGTCCAGGCAACCCCCCGATCGCCACCCGATGGCAGTGCGTCCGCCTGTGAACGGGCTGGTGGCGGCTGCCGGGGAGGCGGTGCGGTTGTCGGGCGCCGATCCGGGCCGGGCTCGGGAGCACGCGCGGGCCGTACTGGCGGAGGCCGAGGCGGCCGGGTGCCCGGAGGCGGTCTCGGTGGCCCACCGGGCCCTGGCTCTCGCCGCCCGCGAGTTCGGGCACCTCGCGCTGGCGGCGGAGCACCTCGGCCACGCGGTCGAGGCCGCCCGCGACCTGCCCGAGCGTGCCGCCCAGGCCCGGCTCTCCCTGGTGACCGTGCTCGCCGACCTCGGCGACCCCCTGGGAGCGCTCCGCGTCGCCGACCTGGCGGAAGGGCAACTGACCGGCCTCGACCCGGCGCGGCTCGGCGTGCAGCGCGCCGTGGCGCTCGTCCGGCTCGGCAGGTGCGAGGAGGCGGTGGCCCACTGCGACCGGGCCGTCGCAGGGCTCACCGGGGCGGGGGACCCTCGCTTCCTGGCCGGTGCCCTGCTCAACCGGGGCATCGCCCACACCTATATGGAGCTGTACGACGACGCCTGCCGCGACCTGTCGGCCTGCGCGGCCACCGCCAGGCAGGCGGGCCTGGTCCACCTGGCCACCCTCGCCGAGGCCAACCTGCCGTTCGTCGCCACCCGGAAGGGGGACATCCCCGCCGCCTTCGCCGGTTACCGGGCCGCCGAGGAGACGTTGTCCGGCTATCCCGAGCGGCTGGCGGCGATGCGGGCCGACTTCGCGGGAGCCCTGCTCGCGGCGCACCTTCCCGGAGAGGCCCGTGCGCTCCTCCGCCTGGCCGTCCCCGACCTCGCCGCCTCGGGCGCGCTGGTGGCGCTGGCCGAGTCCCGCCTGCTGCTGGCCCAGGTTGAGCTGCTCGTCGGCGACCCGCACCAGGCGTGGGCGGTCGCCGAGCAGGCGGCGGGTGAGCTCGCCGGTCAGGGACGTGACGCGTGGGTGCCGCTGGCCGCCGAGACGGCCCTCCGCGCCCGCCTGGCCATCGAGCGGCCGACGCCGGAGCTGCTCGCGGAGGTACGGTCCCTGGCGGCACGGCTGGCCGCCGAAGGCTGGACGGGCCCGGCGGCGGGGCTCCGGCTCACGGCGGCCGAGCTGGCGGTGGAGCTGTCCGACAGGGACGCCGCCGAGGCCGAGCTCGGTCTCGTCACCGCCGGCGAGCAGCCCGCGGGACGTACCCACCGGGTCGTCCGCCACCATGCCGTGGCCCTTGAGCGGAGCCTGCGGGGCGACCGGCCGGGAGCCTTCTCCGCACTGCTCGCGGGCCTCGCGGAGGCCACCGAGGGCAACGAGCGCCTGGGCGACCCCGGAGTGCGCGCCCACGCCGTACGGGCGGGCGCGCGGCTCGCGGACTTCGGGCTGTCACTCGCGCTGGGCGACGAACGGACCGAGATCCTTCCGGGCGACGGACCGCCCGAGACCGCCCTGGGCGACGGACCGCCCGAGACCGCCCTGGGCAACGGACCGCCCGAGACCGCCCTGGGCAACGGACGGCCCGCGACCGCGCCGATGGACGGACGGCCCGAGAGCGTGCTGGGCTGGGCCGAGCACTGGCGGGCGATGGCGCGCGGGCGTCCAGGGGAGCCGCCGGCCGTCGGACGGCTGCGCGCGGCGCTCGGCGACGCCGTGCTGATCGAGACGGTGAGGCACGGCGACCGGCTCGCCGCCGTGGTCGTCACGGGCGAGGGCTGCGTGCTGCGACCGCTCGGCTCGTACACGGCCGCCGCCGAGGCGACGATCCGGCTCCGGTACGGCCTGCGGCGTGCGGGCCTGCGCGACACGGGCACGCGCAGCGGGGCGGCGCGGGAGGCCGAGAGGCTTGCCGCACGGCTGCTCGGGCCGCTGGCCGGTGACATCGGAGACCGCCCGGCGATCATCGTCCCGACCGGAGCCCTGCACACCCTGCCGTGGCCGGTGCTACCCCCTTTCCGCGGACGCGCCCTCTGCGTCGCCTCAAGCGCGAACGCCTGGCTGGCGACGACCCAGGGCCGTCCGGCGACTCCTGGTCCGCGTGTGGTGGCCGTGGCAGGGCCCGGTCTGGAACATGCGGGCGCCGAGGCGGCGATGGTCGTCCGCACCCACCAGGGGGCCTCCGGAGCGGCCCCACGGGTCGGCGCCGGTTCCTCCGATGTGGTGGCCTCACGGGTCGGCGCCCGTTTGTCCGATGTGGTGGAAGCGCTCGGCGCGTCCGACATCATGCACATCGCCGCGCACGGCACCTTCTGCGCGCGCGGCCCGCTGCTGTCGAGCATCGCGCTGGACGACGGCCCGCTGATGGCCTACGACCTGCTCCGGCTCCGCCGGACGCCAGGGCTGGTCGTACTGTCGGCCTGCGACGCGGGGATGGCGCACGCCCCGGTCGACGGAGCGCCGCTCGGCCTCGCCGGGGCGTTCCTCGACCAGGGGACCGAGTGCGTCGTCGCCGGTCTCGTGCCGGTCCGCGACGACGAGGCGCTGACGCTCATGACGCTCTTCCACGCGCTGCTCGTCTCCGGGCACACCCCGGCCGCGGCGCTCGCGGCGGCGAGCGAGAAGACCGGCGTCCCCGGCTTCGCCTGCTTCGGCTCCCTCGGACGGCCGAACAGCCCTCCGGAGGGCTGAAACCCCAGCACGGCACGGGATCTGGGATGGACCGTCCCCTTCGCGATCAGGCCTGACGAGTCGCCGGGGTGAGCGCCCGCCCCAGGCGACGGGGTGAGGGGGGTTGTGGGTCTGGGCGTCAGGTCTTGGCTATCGGGCGGGAGGGGTCGGTCACCCAGTTCGACCAGGAGCCGACGTAGAGCGCTGCGGGGACCCCCGCGAGGGTCAGCGCCAGCACCTCGTGGGCGGCGGTGACCCCCGAGCCGCAGTAGGCCCCGACCGGCACCTCCGGCAGCACCCCGAACGTGATGAACCGCTCCCTGAGGAACTCGGCCGGATGGAAGCGCCCGGCCCCGTCGACGTTCTCCGAGGTCGGCGCGTTGACCGCGCCCGGGATGTGCCCGGCCACCGGATCGACCGGCTCCACCTCGCCCCGGTAGCGCTCTCCGGCACGCGCGTCCAGCAGCACGCCGTCATCCGCCAGCGCCGCCGCCTGCGCGGCGTCCAGCACCGGCATGCCGCCCGGACGGGCCGTGAAGTCGCCCGGCCCGGGAACGGGCTCCTCCTTGGTCACCGGAAGCCCTTCGTCGGCCCATCTGCGGTAGCCGCCGTCGAGCACGCGCACATCCGGATGCCCGAAGTAGCGCAGCGTCCACCAGGCCCGGGCCGCCGCCGTGGAGTCGGCCTCGTCGTAGACCACGACGGGGCGGGAACCGGACACACCGAGCCGCCGCATGGCCTCCTGGAAGGCGCCGGCCTCCGGCAGCGGGTGACGGCCGCCGGGCCCCGCCGGGGCGGCGAGGTCACGGTCGAGGTCGCAGAACACCGCGCCGGGCAGGTGTCCCTCGCGGTAGGACTCGATGCCGGGCGTCCCGACCAGGCGCCACCGCACGTCGAGGATCGTGGCGTCACCGAGATCACCGGGGTCGATCAAGGGGCTGAGGCTCATGGGAATTCCGGGGCGGACGCCCGTGCCTTTTCAGCCATGGGAGGAAGCCCCTTCCCTCCTTCGTCATATGGATGGCGGCCGCTGAGTTCGCGGCTTGCGGTTCGCGGCTGCCGAGTTCACGGCTTCTGGATGGTGACTGCTGGTCAGCGGCTTCTGGCTTCTGGTCAACGGCTACTGGTCAGCGGCTTCGTCTTTGGACAGATGCCAGTCTCTGCTCTGGTGCCCGCCGATGTCCACGCCCGGGTCCCGCGAGCGGAGAGGCCCACGCGAGGCGCCTCCGCTCGGCGGGGCCGGCCGGCGTCGGGGGGTCGGGTCGCGAAGGTCAGGTCGCCGCGCGCGCCGTCGCCTCGGAGAGCGCCTTGGCGAAGGCCAGGACGTTGCCCACGGCCTCCGGCCCGTCGGCCGCCTCGCTCACCCGCAGCGACAGATCGTCGGCGGTGATCGCGCCGGTGTAGCCGTGGTCGGCCTCGCAGTTCTCGTCCCCGCAGGTGGCGGGTTCGAGGTCCACGTGGGAGATCGCACCCCAGCCGATCGTGAGCGTCACCTCGGTCGGGGGCACGCCCGCGACGTACGAGGCGGGATCGGGAACCACCCGGGTGACCGCCACGGACTGGACGCGGCTGAGACGCACGGCCTCCGTGGTCGTGGACGCGTGTGAGGTGGGCATGCCGTCCGCGGGCGGGTGCTCGTCGGTGTGGCACACCAGGAGCCGGGTGGGTGAGAGGACCACCACGGTGACGTGCCTGCGCACCTCCATCGCCGGATCGAAGGTGGCCTCATGATGCACGACGTACGCCGTGACCTGCTCCTTGCCCAGCGCGGACTCGGCCGCGTCGGCCACGAGATCGGGGTAGTAGCCGCTGCGTTCGATAGCCTCGCGCAGACCAGCGGCCGAGACTCGGGTTTCCCTCATGGGTCCATCCTGCCCTGTCTCGGCACGCTGTTTCACCTCATGGCCGCCCACCTTGGCCGCCTCGCGCGGAGAAGGGCGGCGGCGGGGTCACGGGATCCGTCCGGCGCTCGCGTTTTCCGCCACTCTGGCCACAGAAGCCCCAATACTCCAGATAGGAACACCTGGAGTGACGTACGGGCTCACCGCAGGCGTCTCGGGCCCCTGTCGGGACGCGGGCCGACGCTGTCCCGGAGCACGGCCCTCGCGCCCAGCACGCTCACCCCGGACTCCCCGACCAGGATCGGGTCGAGGTCCAGCGCCACCCCGGGAAGCTCGTCGGCGAGCCGTCCGACCCGGACCAGCAGGTCCTCCAGCGCCTCCACCGCCACGGGCGGGTAGCCGTACTCGCCGAACAGCAGGGGCGCGGCACGTACGGACCGGACGAGCGCGGTCGCGTCCTCGGCGGTCAGCGGGGCCAGCCGGAAGGCCTCGTCGCCGAGGAGCCGCGCGGTGACCTCCCCGAAGGCGAACGACACCACCGCCCCGAAGTCCGGATCGTCCACCACCCTCACCAGGGTCGGCACGGCGGGCTGCGGGGCCATCCGCTGGACCGAGAGCACCACCTCCGGGCCGAGCCGCGCCGCCAGGTCGTCGTACGCGCGGCGCACCCCGCCCGGATCGGACAGCCCGAGCCGCACCGTGCCTGCCCGGTGGGCCACCTCGGGGTCGGCGGACCTCACGACGACGGGCCAGCCGAGGCGCCCGGCCGCGGCGACGGCCTCGTCGGGCGAGGTCACCACCTCGGCGGGCCAGACCTCCAGCCCGTACTTGGCCAGCAGTTCCGTAGCGTCGATCTCCAGGGGGCCGCCCGCCATCGGGCTCTCGCCCGAACCGGCCTCAGGCTCAGCGGCGCCGGCGGCCGCGAGGACCTTCTCGATGACCGCCCTGGCGCCCCTGGTGTCCACGCCGTCGAGCTCGGGGGAGGTCCCGTGCGGCCTCTCCCGCCAGGACGCGTGCCGCACCACGTGGGCGAGAGCTCGTACGGCCTCCTCCGCGGCGGGGTAGGACGGGATGGACCCCTTGCCGGGATCGCCCGCCTCGCCCGGGACGCGCAGTTCGTGAGGCATGCCCATGCGCCCCTCGAAGGTGGCGAGGACGGGCTTGCCGGTCTCCCGCGCCACCCGTACGAGCTCGGCGGCGACCTCGGCGGCTTTCCCCGGCACGGGCGGCATGTAGATCGCGACGAGGGCGTCCACCTCGCAGGTCATGTCGGCCAGCGCCTCGCGGTACTCCCGCGCCCCCGCCCGTGCCCCGAGGTTGGCCGCCGGGCACGGCTCCAGCCCGGCCGCCACGCAGGCGTCCACCGCCAGCAGCGCCAGCGCGTCGGAGTTGCTGACCACCCCGACCCTGGGCCCGGCGGGCAGCGGCTGATAGGCGAGCAACTGGGCCACGTCGAACAACTGGGTGAGGTCGTCCACCCTGATCACCCCCGCCTGCTCGAACAGCGCGCTGAGCGCGGTGTCCGGCAGCCCGAGGACGGGCGCGGCGTGCCCCACCGGCACCCCCTGTGTGGCGCCGCCGCTCTTGACGACGACGATCGGCTTCTTGCGCGACGTGCGCCGGGCCAGCCGGGCGAACTTGCGCGGGTTCCCGAGCGACTCCAGGTAGAGGAGGATCACGTCGGTCGCGGGGTCCCCCTCCCAGTACTGCAGGAGGTCGTTGCCCGACACGTCCGCCCGGTTGCCGGCGGACACGAAGGTCGAGATGCCCATGCCACGCTGGGCGACCCGCTGGAGCAGCGCGGTTCCGAGCGCGCCCGACTGGCTGAAGAAGCCGACGCGCCCCCGTCCGGGCAGGTGGGCGGCCAGGGTGGCGTTCAGGCGGACGGACGGGTCGGTGTTGGCGATGCCGAGGCAGTTGGGGCCGACCACGCGCAGGCCGTACGCGCGGGCGATGCGCACAAGATCGTCCTGGCGGGCCCGTCCTTCGGGCCCGGTCTCCCCGAAGCCGGACGACACCACGATCAGGCCTTTCACGCCCTTCCCGGCGCATTCCTCGACGACGTCGAGCACGGCGTCCGCGGGCACGGCCACCACGGCGAGATCCACGTCGCCGTCGATGGCCGAGACGCTCTTGTACGCGCGGACGCCGGCCACCGCCCTCACCTCACGGTGGACCGGGTACACCGGGCCGCTGAAGTCGGCTCCGAGGAGGTTGCGGAGCACCGTCTGCCCGATGCCGCCCGCCTCCCGGCCGGCGCCGACGACCACCACCGAAGCCGGCGTGAGCAGCCGCTCGATGGAGCGCGCCTCGGCCCGGTGCTCCCGCGCCATCGTGACCTCACGCGAGGTCTCCGTGGTCGCGAGGTCCAGGGTCATGCGGACGACCCCGTCCTCGAACTGGCTCTGCGCGGTGTACCCGGCCTGGCGGAAGAAGGCCATCATGCGACTGTTGGACGGCAGCACGTCGGCGATGAAGCGCTTGATGCCATGCTCCCGCGCCGCCGCGCGCAGGTGCTCCATGAGGACCGAAGCGACTCCCCTGCCCTGGTGCGCGTCCTCCACCAGGAACGCCACCTCGGCGCTGTCCTGCTGGTCCAGCCGGTCGAAGCGGACGACCGCGACCATCTTGGTGCCGAGGGTCGCGATCAGCGCGACCCGGTTCACGTAGTCGACGGTGGTGAACCACGCCACCTCGCGGTCGGAGAGGCGGGGACGCGGGCCGAAGAAGCGGAAGTAGATCGACTGGTCCGAGAGCCTGGAATAGAACGCGCGGAGCAGGTCGGCGTCCTCGGGCCGGATGGGCCGCAGGTGTGCGGTACCCCCATCGGCCAGGACGACGTCGGCCTCCCAGTGAGCGGGGTAGTGAGGTTCCACATTCATGAGGGTAAGGGCCCTGGTGTCGGGATTGCTGGGCAACGCTTGTGCATCGACTGTGCACGCGTGTCCGCTCTATGCCCCACGCCCTGGCTTGAAGCTGTTAGGTTTTCTGTCAGCAGCCTCCTGTAGTGCCAACAAGGTGGTGACATCATGACGCGGGTTGTCGTGGTGGGCGATCTGATGACCGATGCGGTCGCACGCGCCCGCTACCCTCTCGCCAGGGCAAGCGACACTCCGGCCGTCGTCACCATGCATGGTGGCGGCTCTGGGGCGAACATCGCGTCCTGGCTCGCCGTCGAGGGTGCGGAGGTGGCCTTCGTCGGCCGCCGAGGCGCCGACATCACGGGCCGTAACCGTGACATGGAGCTCATGGGATACGGCGTCGACGCCCGCCTGGTGATGGACCCCGAGCGGCCGACCGGCACGTGTGTCGTGCTGGTCACTCACAAGGGCGAGCGCACGCTGCTCTCCGACCCCGGTGCCAACGCCGCGCTCTCTCCAGAAGACCTCCCTCGCGACCTGTTCGCCCAGGGCGGTCACCTGCACGTCTCCGGGTACACCTTGCTCAACGACGGCTCGCGTGACGCCGGTCTCGCGGCGCTCGACCACGCGCGCCGGGCCGGCATGTCGATCTCGATCGACTGCGCCTCCGCCGCGCCGCTGGAGCGCACGGGCGCCGAGCCGTTCCTTGAGTGGACCCACAGCGCCAAGCTGCTGTTCGCCAACGACGCCCAGGCCAAGGTGCTCACGGGTCGTGACGATCCGGCGTCCGCCGCCAAGGTGCTCACCGCGTGGTTCCCCCAGGTAGTGATCAACGACGATGTTGAGGAACTTGAACTTCTTCCCCTTGCCGCCGCCGAAGCCCAGCTTCTTCTTCAGGCCGCCCCAGGCCATCTTGGCCAGGCCCTTG
>NZ_JBEZFH010000178.1:0-16100 GCF_040649355.1 Sphaerisporangium sp. NPDC049002
GGTGACAGGATCCACCGACCGCAACGCCAGCGTCCGGATGCTGGGGTCCTTGTCCTTGACATGGTCGCGGATGCGGTCGCTCAGAGGGGTGGGGGACGGATCGGCTGTCACGCCCCATGACGGCATTTGGTTGTCAGCTCCTCGATTTCTCTTCGGCATGATCGCATCAATGATGGCTGCTAGAGCCTCATGCCGAGGAGCAATCCTCTGTGAAACCAGGAGCCGTTCTGTCAACAAGATGGAAGCCAGGACGACTCCCACGTGCATGGAACCTTCCAAATTCCCCTGCGCTCGCTTGCCCATTCGATTAGAGTCCAACCTGCAGTCGAGTTGTCAGCAAAATATGACGACGTAGGATCCGTCGGAGAGGTTGACGATGGCCGGTAAGCCACAGATGCATTTGCGGAGCGCAGCTCTCTTGCGCGCCCTGATGTCCGGACATCGCAGCCCCAGCGTGGCCGAGTTCGCTCGCCGCGCGGCCCTCACCAGGCAGTGCATCGACGGGTTGCTCAAGCGAGGCACATGCCGTCGCACCACGGCGGACGCCGTCGCGGCGGCAGCGGGCGTACACACTCTCGATCTGTTCGACTTCAGATTGTCAGCAAAATCTGCTGACAATCAAGAAGGCGACAATGCCCGCCGTGCGCGTACCTGATTCGAGAGTCCGTGCTTTTGATCCTCGGACGGGGATCTCGGCGACGGCCGGGATACGTGCTCGACGCTACGTCGGCTAGGCGGCGCCTGGCGCCGTTCCGCAAGTCTCATCCTCAAGAAAAGGAGTCGTCTCTTGACGATGCAAAGAACTCTCGTCACTGGGTTCCTCGCCGCGTCCGCCCTGGTCGTCACCGCGGCTGTGGCCACCACGCCCGCAAGCGCGGCGACCACGGCCGCGGCGCACACGGCCGGGAGCGCTCTCCACGGGAGCGCGTCGAGCCAGGGGGCGCACAGCGGCCCCCGCGAGCACGGCCCGAACGGCCGCGGGTACGGCGGGCGCGGTTTCGCGCACGTCATGCGTGGTCACAGGTGGGACCCGCCCGGCAACCGGTACGTCCTGGGCGGTCGCACCTACGTCCTGCCCGGCTGTCAGTCCATCGTGAACGAGGGCGTGTACATCGCCCCCGGCTGCGCGCAGACCACTCCCGTCTACATCCTGGACGGCCGCCAGTACGCCCTGCCCGGTGACTGGTGCGACCGGCCCACCGGCCTCGGCCTGCCCGGCCGCTGGTACGGCCTGCGTGGTCACCGGTACGACCCTCCGGGCAACCGGTACGTCCTGGGCGGTCGCACCTACGTCCTGCCCGGCTGCCAGTCCATCGTGAACGGGGGCGTGTACGTCGCTCCCGGTTGCGGGCAGACCCGTCCGGTGTACTACGTGGGCGCTCGTCAGTACGACCTGCCGGGTGACTGGTGCGACCAGCCCGTCGGCCTGCCCGGACGCTGGTACGGCCAGCGCGGCGACCACAACGGCGGCGGAAACGGCCACAACAGCGGCGGCAACGGCGGCCAGCACGGCGGTGGCAACGGCGCCGGAAACAACGGCGGCGGCGACCACAACGGTGGCGGCAACAGTGGCGGCCAGGACGGTGGCGGCCAGAACGGTGGCGACCACAACGGTGGCGGCCACAATGGCGGCGGAAACGGTGGTGGCGGGGGCCAGCACCGCTGACGGAGCCCGCGTTAGCCGGTGATGTCGCCGCCGACCGTCCGGATGTCGGTGTGTCCGGACGGTGAACGTCCCCGCAAGCTCGGGGGCGGGGAGGCACACGCCGCGACAGAGCGGCTGCGATGGGGGATCGCAGCCGCTCTCTCCGCCGGTCCTGCCCGGGGACCGTCGGCACCTCCGCGACTCTCCGCGGCATTCGAACGACAAGAGCCTCATCCGCCGGCGACAGACTCCCGGAAGCGGGCTCCTGCGATGAAGGAAGTCACGATGAACGTGCACTGGTGGATCGCGGGCACACTCCTGCTGGCACTGCTCGCGGCATCGGCCTGGCCCCCCTGGCAGAACATCCTGACCCGATACGAGCGACCCCGCCTACTCGGCAGCGTTATCGAGATCGCCCCGGACGACGTCACTCCTTACACCCTCACCAGGGTCACCGCCGGATGGTGTGTCGTACCGGCCGCACAAGGAGACCACATGGACAGCAACACGTGGGACTGGCATGTCCCTGGCTATACCGAGATTCGCGATCTCGGCACGGGCGCGTCAGGACGCGTCGTCATGGCGTGCGACGACATCGGCAGTGTGCTCGTCGCCATCAAATACCTCTCCAGCGACCTCCGCGCCGACCCTGCCTTCATCTCTCGGTTCCGGCACGAGGCTCCTGCGCTCGGACTGCTCGACGGTACGTTCACGGTGCGTTTCCACGAGTACTTCGAGAGCGCCCAAGGCCACGCCGCCGTCGTCATGGAACTGGTGGACGGCGTCTCCCTCCGGACCCTGTTGCGCTCCGAGGAACCGACGGGGCCGGAGGTCGCGCTCGTCCTGCTGAAGAGATCCCTCTCAGGGCTGGCCGCCGCGCACGCCAACGGCATCGTGCACAGGGACGTCAAGCCGGAGAACATCCTCGTGACGGGCGGCGGCGAGAGCAAGCTGGGCGACTTCGGCATCGCCGTCCACTCCGGGGACGGCATCGCCGGGGCCGGCACACCCCCCTACATGGCGCCCGAGCAGTGGTCGGGGTCACCGGCGTCGCCCGCGACCGACCTCTACGCCGCCGGCGTCGTGTTCTTCGAGTGTCTCACCGGCATCAGGCCCTTCCACGCGCGCAGCATCGCGGCGCTCGCCCACCTGCACCAGACCGCCGAACCTCCGATCAGGCAGGTTCCCCCCGCGTTGCGGACCCTTGCCGGGCGCGGCCTGGCCAAGCGGGCCGCGGATCGGCCGGAGAGCGCCGAGGCGTTCCTCGCGGAGCTGGAGTCGGTCGCGCGCGACGGGTACGGCTCCGGCTGGGAGGAGCGCGGCCGACGCAGGCTCGCGAGCCTCACCGGTCTGCTCGCTGACCATGAGCCCTCGCCCCGCGCCTTCCCTGCCGGCGTGACGCCGCCCAGGCCTCGACTCGCGAGGTCACCGGCCTTCAAGATGGCGAGCGGCGTCCTCGGCTGCGCGATGGCCGTCGCCGTGACCACCGTGGTGGTGAGATCGCTCGGCGACACCGACCTCCAGGCGAACACGACCTCGCTCACGCCGCGGTCGCCGTCCTCGGACACCGGACTCGACGGCGGCCCTCCGGATTCCGGCGACCGGGCCGACCTCGGCGGCACGGCCGGCCGGCCCGCGGCGGGCAGCACTCCTCCTGCGGCGGAGGAGGACCTCCCCGGTGGGCTCGACGCCTCGAAGAGACCCGGCACGATGAGGCGTGTCGCGCGGAAGCCGTCGCACGCCTCCATGTCCGATCCGGACAAGTCCCATCCCCTCTGCGCCGACGGGCAGGGGCACCCCAGGACACCCGCGCCGAGTCCCACACCGAACCCGTCACCGGACCCCGCGCCGAGCTCCGTACCGGCGCCCAGCGTGATCATCGCGCCGGCCGAGACGGCGTCGGCGGAACCGACCGCTCTCGCGGGCGATGAAGTCCCCGAGTAGGTGGCCGACCGTCCGCCGGTTCCGGGTCTGGCCGGAACGACCATCGTTGGGAGGGTGAGACATGGTCGAGGACGTACGGCGCGCACTGATGGAGGGGCGGTGGCCGGTGCCTTCGGCGGGGTCTGTGGTCACCGACTGGCCGGCCCGGTTGCCGTTCCACGTCGTGGACGGCGACGGGGAGGAACTCACGCCTGTGAGCGCCTACCTGCGCGATCTGATGCTCGGGAATGCCAGTCCCCTGACGTGCCGAAGCTACGCGTTCGGCCTCCTGCGGTGGTACCGGCTGCTGTGGTGCCTTGAGATCGGCTGGGAGGAGGCGACCCGGGCCGAGGTCGCGACGCTGGTCGCCTGGCTGCGGACCGCACGCGACCCACAGAGGAAACATCGGCGGTCCGAGCCGGGTCCCGCGGGATCGGTGAACCTCAGGACCGGCGAGCCGTCACCGCGAGAGGGGTACGCGCCGAGGACGATCAATCACGCGCTGACCGTCGTTCATGGCTTCTACTCCTTCCATGGCCGGTCCGGAAACGGTCCGGCGACCAACCCGGTTCCCGACTCCGCCCAGCGATGGCAGGTGCTGGCCCCCGGTCAGTCCCTGGAACCGGTCCCGATCGTCCAGCGGGCCCCGCTGCGGCGGCAGGTGGCGGGGCGAGCGCCACGGCCGATCCCCGACACGCTGTGGGACGAGCTTTTCGCGGCGATGGGCGGCGATCGTGATCGCGCTCTGCTGGCGTTCTATGTCAGCACCGGAGCTCGGGTGAGCGAACTTCTCAGGCTGACCTTGGAGGACGTCGACTGGGGCGGTCAGCTCATCTATGTCGTCCCCATGAGAACCAAGCTCCGCCAGCCGATCCCGGCCTCTCCGGACGCCTTCCGCTACCTGGGCCGATATCTGGCGAACGACGGGCTTCCCGCCCCGGGACAGCCGATCTGGCGGAGCCGTCGCGGCGAGTCCCGGCCGATGACGTACTGGGCGATACAACGGGTGCTGCGGCGCGCCAACGAACGGCTGGGCACCACGTGGACCTGGCACGACGTCCATCACACGGCCCTCACCAGGATGGCCGGCGGCGAGCGCCTCACCGCTGCCGAAGCACAGACCAGCGCGTCACGCGAAAAAGTTTCGGGACGAGAGCCGGAACAGACAGGGTAGTCGCCCTTCGACTGCGAAGAGGCGAAACTTTCAAATCCCCGCCTTGTGCATATTCCCTAGTCAAGGCTAATCAGAGCGCCTTTGACTCCGAAATGTTTCAGCTCAATCGTTGACACATTTCATTGGGTTTCTCACACTGGGTGCGGTCGACAAGCGGTGGCCGGAGAAAAGAGCCGAGCGTCGGAGCGGTATCGGGCGCTCTGCACGATCTTGCTCGACGCCTGACGTACTCGGCGTCCGTGAATCATCGATCGGCGTTTCCATCACGCTGCCCGGAAGGAGAGCCCTGATGATCAACAGATTGGGCCGCTCTGAGATCCGTTCGACGGTCGTCGCGCTGGTGGCGGCGGCGACGCTCGCGGCCACTGGAGCGGTATCGGTAGTGGTCGCCGAGGCCGCCGCGCCTCTTGCGGCCGGTGTCGAAGACGACGGTGCCAACTGCGCGGTGCCCGGCCTGCCCGACCAAGGATCCCTGCCCACCAACGCCAAGCTTCCCGATCCCTTCAAGAAGCTGGACGGCACACGCATCTCCACCAAGTCCGACTGGCGGTGCCGGCGGGAAGAGATCAAGAAGCTGGCGGAGAAGTTCGTCTACGGCGAGAAACCCGCGAAGCCGGCGAGTGTCACCGGCACCGTCTCCAGCACCAATATCACGGTGAACGTGTCGAACAACGGCAAGAGCTCCAGCTTCTCGGCGAGCGTCCAACTGCCCAGTGGCACCGGTCCCTTCCCGGCCGTGGTCGTGCTCGGCGGATTCGGCGCCGACACCGCCGCCATCAGAGCGGCCGGTGCCGCCGTCATCAACTACGACCCCTACGCGGTCGGCAAAGAGGGCACGCCACGCAACAACAAGCAAGGCGCGTTCTACAGCATCTACGGCTCCTCCAGCAGCACCGGGCTGCTCATGGCCTGGGCCTGGGGCGTCAGCCGGATCATCGACGTCATCGAACAGTCCAACGGCACCATCCTCAAGGCCGACGCGACCGGCGTCACCGGGTGCTCGCGATTCGGAAAGGGCGCCTTCGTGATCGGGGCGTTCGACCAGCGCATCGCTTTGACCATGCCCATCGAGTCGGGTAGCGCCGGTGTCCCCATCTTCCGCGGGATTCCCGGGGAAGGGGCCCAGAGCCTGAGCAGTGCCTACGGAGAGCAACCATGGCTGGGCGACGCGTTCGGCTCCTTCACGGGCAGCCCCACCAGACTGCCGGTGGACACCCATGAAATGGTCGCCATGGTCGCACCACGAGGACTGTTCATCATGGACAATCCCCACATCGCCAACCTGGGTCCCAAGTCCGCCAGCGTGGCGGCCCTGGGCGGCGCGGAGGTCTACAAGGCGCTCGGCGCGGGAGACAACATCACCTACTGGTCCGACATCCAGGACGGCAACCACTGCGCCAACAGGCCCGAATGGCGGACCCCTCTGCAGCAGACCATCCAGAAGTTCTTGCTGAAGACGGGCAACGCTCCCGGCGCGATCAGGATCTCGTCCAAGGCTCAGGGCAATTTGTCCGAGTGGAGAGACTGGCAGACTCCGGTCCTCAACGACTCCAGCCCGACCCCCACGCCAACCGGCCCCACTCCGACCCCGACCCCGACCCCGACGCCCACCCCGACCATCACCCCGACGCCGACGCCCACCGCGACGCCCGTACCCGGTGGATGCGCGGCCACGATCCAGACGGTGAACTCCTGGTCCGGCGGCTTCCAGTCCACCGTCACCGTCACCGCCGGCGACAGCGCCATCAACGGCTGGACGGTCAACTGGAGCTGGCCCGGATCCCAGGCCATCACCCAGCTGTGGAGCGGCATCCGCTCCGGCTCCGGAGCGAACGTCACCGTCCGCAACGAATCCTGGAACGGCAAGCTCTCCGGCAACGCCGCCACCACCTTCGGCTTCACCGCCAACGGCACCGCCGCCACACCGTCCCTCACCTGCACCGCCTCCTGACCGGCTCTGTGGGCTCAGGCGCGCTCTCCGTCGGCCAAGAAGGCCGTCAGTGCGGGGGCCAGGGCTTCGGCGGCGACATCGTGGGTCTGGTCGGACAGTTCCATCAGGCTCGCCGAGGGGAGAAGGTCGGAGACCGCGCGGGCGGCGTTCACCAGCCAGGGTTCGGTCGCCCCGCCGTACATCACGAGAGTGGGGACGGAGATGGAGGACCAGCGGTCGCGCGGGAGGGGGCGGCCGGTCATCGTGTCCGCCATGAAGCGGCCGTCGTAGGCGAGGGTGGGGGCGACTTTCTGCAGCTCGGGCCAGATCGGAGCGGCCTTCATCCCGGCGACGAACTCCGCGGGGATGCCGCACGGCCCGGTGAAGAACAGCTCCAGGGCCTCGCCACGCCGTCCCTCGGCCAGGTACGCGTCAAGGCGTTCCAGGTAGTCGCCGGGCACGGCCGGGCGGGCGTCGTCGACCACGAACGGGGGCTCGTACAGGGCCAGCCGGGTGATGGGCAGCCCGGCGGCGGCAGCGTCCATGGCCAGCACCGCGCCCGAGGAGAAGCCGCAGACGTTGGCCGTTCCGCCCGACTCGGCGATGAGCGCCGCCAGGTCCTCGATCTCGCGCTCCACGCTGAAGGGGACGGTGTCGCCGCTACCTCCGCGACCCCTGCGGTCGTACGCGTAGACCGTGTGGGTCGCGCCGAGCAGGCCGCCGAGCTGGGCTCCGAGCGAGATGAACTCCCGGTGTCCGGTGGCGCCGTACACGAGGATCAACGGCGTCCCCTCACCGTGCCGTTCGAAGGCGATGGGGGTGCCGTCCTTGGAGGTGATGGTGTTCATGGCTGATCTCCAGGCTTTCTCAGGGTTACTTGGGGACGTAGGTCAGCGCGATCACGCCGGAGTCGAGAGCGCGGCTCTCGGCCAGCTCCAGCGCCGTCTGGTCGGGCGATTCGGGGAACAGGCGCGCACCCGATCCGAGGACGACGGGGAAGACCATGAGCCGCAGCTCGTCCACGAGGCCCCGTTTCAAGAGCTCCTGGGCGAGCGAGCGGCTGCCGTGGACGAAGAGGTGGCGGTCGCCATCCTGGCGTTTGAGCGCCTCGACCTCGCTGGTCAGGTCGCCCTTGAGGAGGGTGGCGTTCCAGTTCAGCGGCTCGCGCAGCGTGCTGGACACCACGTACTTGGGCAGCTCGTTCATGCGGTCGGCGAACTCGCCCGTCACCCCGGGCCAGGCGGCGGCGAACCCCTCGTAGGTGACACGCCCGAGCAGCAGGGCAGAGGTCTCAAGCAGTTCCTTGTAACGGTAGGTGTCATGCTCGGGGGCGAAGCGCTCCAGCACCCAGCCGGCGTGCCGGAAACCCGGCTCTCCCCCCGGAGCCTGCATCACTCCGTCAAGTGAGACGAACTCGGACACGATCAGCTTCCTCATGATGACCTCCTCGTTGAAGACCGGCAGTGGAGGAGCGGGCGAGCCGATCGGCGTTCTCCGTACGGCATCGAACTCCAGCGCTCCAGCCGGAACTCCGTCGAACTGTCGCAGGGCGGTGCCTGGCCGGAGCCGGGCATGATGGCTGCGACTGGGAGGTTAGGCGCGGACAAGCGCTCAGGTCTTGTACAGAAGCGACAGTGGCTCCGACGGATCGCGACCGCTCAACTGCGTGACGTTCCGCCCGATAAAACGGGTCAGCGACCGCGCCAGGTGCGGTTGGTCGAAGTATCCGAGCCGATGGACCAGGTCGTGGGCCGGCACACCCTCCTGGATCAGGACCGTCGCCTGCCTGGCACGATTGATCTGCCGGATCGCGCCGCGGGTGAGTCCGGTCGCCGCCACGAAGCGCCGCTGGATGGTGCGTTCGGACACGTCCGGCGACGCGCCGCCGAGCACGGCGGCGACGATCGGGTCACAGACCAGAACGCCCTCACGCACCAGCCGCCGTACGAACACCTCGGCATTGTCGTAGTCGGGAAGGCGCCAGGCCGAACCCTTCAGCCAGAACGATCTGCGCGTGGCATCGGGGATCTCCGCGAAGCCGTCGACGAGCCGATTGATCGGAAGGTGCGGGATCGAGGTGCCGAGTGAGAACGTGATCCCCAAGAACGTCGCGTCTTCGGGGACGGGGGCCGCGCTCGCCCTCGACTCCGGCCCCTGAACGACCACGTTCACCTGACCGCGGTGCTCCCAGAAGACCAGGTCCCAATGCGCCGTCGCGATCGACGTCATCCGGTCGACGTCATGGCTGCTGCTCCGCCACACCCGCTCTATGTACGGTGAATCGGACGGCCGGCTCTCGACCTCCAAACCCATCCGACTCGTTCCCCTCACGCTATCGGCGCTGTCGGCGCCGCCGAGCAGGCGGCGTGGCACGAGAGACCCCCTACCGCGGCTCGGACCTGACGCCACCCCGCGGAAAGCGGACCACCGGCCGCACCTCCCAGTTCGCTTTCAAACCCTACGTCGGCGACGCCCGTCATTGGCAGTGCTCAGTGCTTCCTGCCTGCGGGCAGTGCGAAACCGAGCCGGGCGGACTCGACTCCTGCGTCGTCAGCGCCTACGCGGTCCTGTTCGCGGGGTTCCTCGTGGTCGGGGGCCGGCAGTCGGACCGGGTCGGGGCCAGGCGGCTGTTCGTCGCGGCCTCGCCCGGAAATCGCCCTAGACCGACAAATTATTTAAAGATCACAATGTTCATGATAAATCGGCGAATCCACGCCAATAGGTCAACAATAACGACCGTGTTTCGCGAAAGCGAGTGGTAGTCGAGCGGATTCATCGGAAACGATCAGGACGGCGGCGCGGACGTGTGTTCGCGCCGCCGTCCTGACTGTTTCCTGACCTCGGCGATGCCGTCGCCACCGGTGAAAAGCGGCCCCTGAATGCGATGATCTCGGTAGGTCGAGAGGCCTGTGCACGAGATGTCCCATGAATTCACGGAATCTACGGAATCTCCGGTGGATTCAGCCGGGAGCTCAAGAAGGGAATTCGAGGTTCATGAAGATCCGAATAGCGTTTGTCGCCACGGCCATCGTGGCCGGGCTGTCGTTCTATGGATCGGCCGCGTCGGCTGACGCGGCTCACTTCACATCGACCGGCTCGGCGACACAGGCCGAGGCCGCCACTACGTCCACGAGTTCCGCGTCGGAGCTCGCGTGCTCGCGAGTCGGATGCGGCGACGTGACGTGTCCGCCGGGTTACACCTGCGTGTACTCGCCCAAGCAGTGCTTCACGACGCCCTGCCCGCAGTACGACTGCGTCCCCATCAACGGCGGAACCCCCAGCGGCTGGCCGTACCCGCCGAACTACGTGGTCAACCCGTACCCGTACCCGTATCAATATCCGTATCCGTACACCTACCCGTACCCGCGTCCGCGCCCGTACCCATACCCGCATCCGTACCCGCACCCGCGTCCCGGCCCTCACCCTGGGCCCCACCCCGGCCCGCGTCCTCTGCACCAGGAGCCCGTCCAGGCTGGGCTGGGCGGCCCGGCACCGGTGATCGCCGGTCAGATCCCCGGGCTCGGCGCCCAGGCACCGAGCCCGAATCTGGGAACGGGACCGCTTACCAACGGACCCCTTGGGCGCTAGCCCTTAGGTGATCGAGCATTCTTGACGCCGGTACCGTCGGCCACCCGGCCGGCCGTACCGGCTGACACGCGAAAAGGCGACGCTGCCACGGGCCGAAGTCCGGGGAGCGCCGCCTTTCTCGCTATGACGCGAGTCAGAGGCCGAGGCCAAGACCCAGGCCGAGGCCGAGGCCGAGGCCGCGGCCGCCGCCGCCGCCCACGCCGACTCCGTACCCGACGCCGCCGCCGTACCCGCTGCCGTAACCGGCGCCGTAGCCGTAGCCGCCGCCGTAACCGGCGCCGTACCCGAGACCGTAGCCGCCGCCGTACCCGAGGCCGTACCCGAGGCCGTACCCGGCGCCGTAGCCGAGGCCGTAGCCCCCGCCGAGGCCGTAGCCCCCGCCGAGGCCGCACCCGGCACCGACGACCGCGGGAACGATCGCGGTGGGAACGACGGCCGGGCCACAGGGGCAGCAGTCGGCCTTGGCGCTCTTGGCGATCTTCGCTGGCTTGGCCGCGTCGGCGGAGGCCATGGCGGCGGGAGCGATGACGGCCATGCCAGCGCATGCCGAAATGACCAGAAGACGGCGAATCATGTGTGACTTCTCCCTGTACGAATCATCGCCGCAGATGTCCACTCACAGACCTTCCGCTCAGCGATGATTACTGAATGTGACCGCTCAGAGAGTACCCAATGGCTGAACACGGATAAGGGCGGAGAACAGTCAGACAGCGGCAATGATTATGAGCACACGATCAAATGATTCTGAGTTAACAGCAATGTCGATCCGTACGTTTTACACCGGATCCGTACCTGCATTTTTGCCCGGTCCAAGGGATGCGGACCCACCCGCTCGATGACCTGAGCGGGCAGGACACCCTGGGGCGTACGGGAGGTCACCTCGGCGGCGCGGACTTTGCCTGGGCGGACGGCCACGAGGTGTGGACCAGTCCTCCGCTCTTCACCAGGCGATGGATTTTTCGGACGACAGCCGTTAATCGCCATCCGGCCATCCGAGTTCGTGTGACGCGGCCCACATAACACGCCGGCATGTTTAGGGCGGTCTCGTGGGGCACGTTCCCCGGCGTTCAAGGTGCCATCGCACGTTCCGATTTCCCGCCCCAGCAGAGGGGGTAACACCGATGGAAGCACGTCAGCCGTCGTCCAAGCTGCGAGACATCGCGAGCGGTAGCCGCTCGTACGAACCTCTGGCCTCCCGCAACGAGATCCGCGAAATGGCGTCGGGATGGGGCCCGGGGGACACCAACGAGCGGAAATGGCCCTACAAGGGCTAGCCCGAGCTTCTTCCTGGCAGGGAAGCCGTCCCCGGCGGCCGGATCCTCGTCATGAGCGGGAGCCGGCCGCCGCTCCATGCCCAGACCTACCGCCGCTCCGTGCCCAGACATATCAGTAAAGAACTGCAGGTCATATCGAGAAACATGCCGTGCGGCCAGGCGCGCGATACCGACCGGAGAACACCGGTAACGTGCGTTTACCTGGGTCCGCGCCCTTGCTCCGCAGGTGACGGCGGTGCATTACAAGCGCGATGGTAGGAAATTGCCGGAATGGGCGTCCTAGATGGAATATGTCGCCTTTTTCATGACTTGTGGTGTTAACCGAGGAGTCATGATCGTTGGCGAGGCTACGAGCGTCCCACACCGTTGATCGCCTTGGGAGCTCCCGTGTCGCACCTCGACCGAAGATCGTTCCTCGTGACAGGACTGGCCGCCGGCGCTGTCGCCACCATCCCCGCGACCACCGCACTCGCCGAACCCGACCCCGCCGCCGAGACCGCGCAGAGCCTGGCCGGAAGGGGCCTGCGCACCGACCCGTTCACGCTCGGCGTCGCCTCCGGCGATCCCGACCCCACCGGCTTCGTCATCTGGACACGCCTGGCCCCGCAACCGCTCGCCGAGGACGGCCTCGGCGGCATGCCCTCGCGCCCGTTCCCCGTGCTGTGGCAGGTGTACGCCGACGCGCGGTGCCGGCGCGTGGTGCGCGCGGGTGTGGCGGTGGCCGCGCCCGAATGGGGTCACAGCGTCCACGTGGAGGTGGACGGCCTGTCCCCCGACCGCGAGTACTGGTACCGCTTCCGCGTCGGACCATACGTCTCGCCCGCGGGCCGGACCAGGACCGCGCCGCACCCGCAGTCCTACGTCGGGGCGCTGGCCATGGCCTTCGTCTCGTGCGCCCAGTATGAGCACGGGTACTTCACCTCGTACCGGCGCCTGGCGGAGGACCGCCCGGACCTCGTCCTGCACCTGGGCGACTACCAGTACGAGTACACCAAGAACACCTACACCATCCCCGGCGGCAACGTCCGCGACCACGAGGGCCCCGAGACCGAGACGCTGGCCGGCTACCGGCAGCGGCACGCGCAGTACAAGGCCGACCCCGACCTGCAGGCCGCGCACGCCGCGGCGCCCTGGCTGGTCGTCTGGGACGACCACGAGGTGGACAACAACTGGGCCGACGAGGTGCCCGAGAAGCCCGAGCCGAACTTCCTCGCCCGCCGCGAGGCCGCCTTCCGCGCGTACTACGAGAACATGCCCCTGCGCCGCGCCTCCATCCCGCGCGGCATCGACATGCAGCTCTACCGGCGGATCCGGTGGGGGCGGCTGGCCACCTTCCACATGCTCGACACCCGGCAGTACCGCGACGACCAGGGGTGCGGCGACGGCTACGACGACTGCCCGGCGGCCGTGGACCCGGCCCGCTCGATCACCGGGGCCGCGCAGGAGGAGTGGCTGCTGAACGGCTTCCGCGAGTCCCGCGCCCAGTGGGACATCATCGGCCAGCAGGTCTTCTTCGCGCAGCGCGACAACAACGCCGGGCCCGCCAAGGTGACCAGCCAGGACGCCTGGGACGGCTACGTCGCCTCCCGTCAGCGGATCACCCAGGGATGGGTGGACGCGAAGGTGCGCAACCCCGTCGTGCTCACCGGCGACGTCCACGCGCACTGGGCCAGTGACCTGAAACTCGACTACGACGACCCGACCGGGCCCTCGGTCGGATCGGAGCTGGTCGCCACCTCGATCAGCACCGGCGGCAACGGAGCGGACTCCGACCCGGCCGCGCACCCGTACCTCGCCATCAACCCGCACCTGAAGTTCTACAACAACCAGCGGGGCTACGTGATGACGAAGATCGAGCGCGACCTCATGACCGCCGACTTCCGGGTGCTGCCGCACGTCCAGACGCCCGGGTCCGAGGCGTACACCAGGGCCACCTTCGTCATCGAGGACCGGGTGCCCGGCGTGCGGCAGACCTACCTGCGCCCGCTCGACCCCTCGCTCCGTACGGCCCAACCGATCACCGTCGAGGAGACCGTGGAGCTGGAGACCACGCGCCCCTGACCTGCACACAGCTCAGCGGATCCCCCGGCGCTCGCCGGGGGATCCGCCCTGCGGGGCGGCGGTCAGCCGGTCGCCGCGGCCCCTTCGGGAGCGTCATTGTCGAGCCAGATCGGGCTCCAGTCGCTCAGCTCGTGGTAGCGGCGCAGCTCGGCCATCCCGCTGAGCCAGCCCATCCAGCCCGCGTAGGGAGGGCGCTCGGTGTCGAACCCGCTCTGGATGAAGGTGAGCCGCGTCCCTCCGCCGGAGTCCTCCAGCTCCCAGGTCGTGATGCCGGTCTCCGCCCAGTCGGTGGACAGCCTGCGCCCGGGATCGAGGTCGATGATCTTCGCGGCTTGACCGGCCTCGAAGCCTCCCATGGCGAAGCGCCCGCCGACGTACGGCTCGATCTCGACGCGGTAGCCGAACCACCTGGTGACCTGCTCGGAGTCGACGAGCGAGCCGAACACCGCCTCGCGTGGGGCGTCGATGGACGACCACCCTCGTAGCTCTGAAGAGGTGAAGTCGCACTTCGGCGTGAGCTCTCGGCCTTCCAGATAATCGACGAGGTTGGCGGTGGCCAGGTACCAGAACGTCTGCAGGACGCCTCGAATGGTCCTGCCGGTCATCGCGTCCTGCAAGTCGAAGTGGCTCTGGGACAGCGTCAGGATGGTCGATCCGGAACTCTCCTCCGAAAGGCGGATCTCCGTGGTGGTTTCCTCACCGCCCAGCAGCCAGGAGAACCGCAGCGTGGTGTCGTCGACGTGGAGCAGGCGCTGCCGGCCCCGCTCGCCGTCGGGGGTGTAGCGTCCCCAGAACTCGTACCGGTGGGGCAGGTCGACCTCGGCGTGCTCGGCCAGCCAGGTACGCAGCGCCTGGGGGTCGGTCAGCGCGTAATGGACCTCCTTGAGTGGCACGGCCACCCGGGCGCGCAGCGTCATCGGTTCACTCACGGGGCTCTCCCTTGGGGTAACAGGCCACGGCCAGCTTGAACGCGTCGCCTTCGGCGCCGCCGTAGCGGGTGAAAAGGTCTTGCAGCGTGCTCCGCAGATCGTTGAGGAACTCCTGGCGGCGCTCGGGCGGCACGCGGATCTCCCCCGACACCCCCACAGAGGGCAACTCGGGCCGGGCGCGGTCGAGCCCGGCGATGTCGGCCTGGACCTCCTCCATCAGGTCAAGGAGGTAGCCGAGGCTCAGCTCGTCCCGCGTCGCGCGCAGGCCGATGCGGCCGACCAGGCCCGGCGACAGCCAGTACGAACGGGCGCCGGCCTGATAGATGCCCTCGTTGATGCCGCGCACCCGGCGCTCGGACACCTGCTCCACCAGGCTCGCCTCCACCAGGCGCTTGACGTGGTAGTAGACGCGCTGCGGCGTCTGCTCCAGCCGTGCCGCCACCTCACCGCACGTGCGCGGCTCGGCGAGCTGCCGCAACACCTCTATGCGCTGCGGCTTGAGCAGGGCTTCGGCCTGCTCGATCTGTTCCAGGTACAGGATGTCTCTCATCGCAAAAACAATTTTGTACGTAAACCAGATTTTTGTCAAAGGTCTGCCGCGCACACGGCAGGAGCCGGGCCGCCACGGGTGGTTCCGTGGCTGCCCGGCTCCTGTTGGGGGGTGAGGGGGATCAGTCGATGGCGGTCAGGACGGGGTGGTCGTCCTTGGCGGGAGCGTGGTCGTTGTGGGTGGTGGTCACGGCGGCCGGGGTGGGCTGGTGGGCGGGTGCGGTCTGGTCGGTGACGGAGGTGGGCTCCTCGTCGGTGGGCTGGTCGGGGGTGGTGGGCTGGTTGGTGTTGCGCAGGATGGTGGCGGAGATGACGGCCAGGGCGATGAAGATGGCGGCGCCGACGGCGGCGACGGTGTTGAGGCCGGTGGTGTAGGCGGTCTGGGCCGTGGTGACCAGGTCGGTGGCGAGTCGCCCGGTGAGGTTCTGGGCGGTGGCCAGGGCGGCGGTGATGCTCTCTGTGGCGGTGTGGGCGGCGGTGGCGGGCAGGTTCGCGGGCAGGTCGCCGGCGAGGTCGGTGCGGTAGACGAAGGTGGCCAGGCTGCCCAGGGCGGCGACACCCATGGCGACGCCGAACTCGCCGCTGGTCTGGCTGATGGAGGCGACCGAGCCGGCCTTGTGCGGGGGTACGGCGCCCATGACGAGGTTCATGGTCAGGGACATGGGGAAGGCGATGCCGAAGGAGGCGAGGACCAGGCCGGTGATGAGGTAGGGCAGGCCACCGGTGACGGGGACCTGGGTGTGGATGATCAGGCCGGCCGCGGCCACGATCAGACCGGCGGCGATGACGTAGGCGGGGCGGATGGCGCGGGCCAGGGCGGGGGCGGCCATGGAGCCGACGACCATGGCGATGTTCTGGGGAAGGAGCCACAGGCCGGCGTTCATCGGGCCGAGGCCCTGGACCGTTTGCAGGTAGAGGCTGGACAGCAGGGTGGTGCCGGCCATGACGATGCCGGCCAGGAGCCCGACGCCCATGGCGGAGCTGAAGAACCGGTTGGCGAACAGCCGCACGTCCAGCAGGGGGCTTT
>NZ_JBEZFH010000179.1:0-15890 GCF_040649355.1 Sphaerisporangium sp. NPDC049002
ATCTGCTTGGTGGTCATGACCGCGAAGGAAACCATGGCCACACCCAGAGCGATCATGCCGAAGACCCGAAGGTGCAGGGCCGGCAGAGGACCGGTGGCGATGAGTCGTCTGAGCATGGGAATCACTCCGTATCCAGATTCGTCTGCGGCCTTCAGGGGTGTGGTGCGCCCTGGGCCTACGGAGCGTCGCGATGGGTTCCCGGGAGACGCCATACGGCGCGGTACGACCCCCACACTAGCCAGGCCACGCGCACGGGTCACCCGAGGGGAGTTAAATCCGTAACCGGGTTCGGGCAAAGGCGCCACGGCCCCGCGCGACGCGCCGCGTGGGAAGCCGCTCTCCCGTACACCAACCGCTTAACCTGCAGAAACAGACCACGCGTGCCTCGACCGGCGCGCCATGGGCGCGGCGGGAGGTGCGGATGGCGACGTGGCAGTCGGTCCTCGCGGCCGCCGGCCCGGCGACCCCGGCCGACCTCGTCGCGGCCCGCACGCAGATGGCGCTGTCGCTCGGCTGGCACATCGTGCTCGCCTGCCTGGGCGTCGGCATGCCCGCGCTGATGCTGATCATCGAGTGGCGGGGGATCCGCACCGGGGACGCCGACTACACGCGGCTCGCCCGCCAGTGGGCCAAGGCGATCGGGGTGCTGTTCGCGGCCGGCGCGGTGTCCGGCACGATCCTCAGCTTCGAGCTCGGCCTGCTCTGGCCGGGGATGATGGGCACCTACGGCCAGGTGATCGGGCTGCCGTTCGCGGCGGAGGGCATCGCGTTCTTCATCGAGGCCATCTTCCTCGGCATCTACCTGTACGCGTGGGACCGCGTCCCGCCCAGGGCCCACCTGCTCAGCGGCATCCCGGTGCTGGTCGCGGGAACGCTGTCGGCGTTCCTGGTGGTGTGCGCGAACGCGTGGATGAACGCGCCGCGCGGATTCGCCCTCAGGGACGGGGTGGTGAACCGGGTGAGCCCCTGGCGGGCGATGTTCAACCCGGCCGTGCCCCACGAGACCCTTCACATGATCGTGGCGGCCTTCATGGTCGCGGGTTTCCTGGTCGCCGGGGTCTACGCCGCGGGCATGCTCCGGGGTCACCGTGACCGTTACCACCTGCTGGGGTTCCTGGTCCCCTTCACCCTGGCGGCGGTGTTCACCCCGATCCAGATCCTGGTGGGCGACTTCGCGGGCAAGCGCGTCGCCACGCTGCAGCCCACCAAGCTCGCCGCCGCCGAGGCGCTGTTCCGTACGGGGGCGGGCGCTCCGCTGAGCGTCGGCGGGATCGTCACCGGCGATCGGCTGCGCTACTCCATCGAGATCCCGTACGGGCTGTCGCTCCTGGTGGGGCACAACCCCGGCACCGTCGTCCAGGGACTCGACGCGGTCCCGAGGGCCGCCCGCCCGCCCGTCATGATCGTCCATCTGGCCTTCGACATGATGGTGGGGATGGGCTTCCTCCTGCTCCTGCTGTCCGCCTGGCTGGGCTACACCTGGTGGCGGCGGAGGGAACTGCCCCGCTCACCGTGGTTCCTGCGGGCGGCCGCCCTGTCGGGGGTGTTCGCGGTGGTCGCGGTGGAGGCGGGGTGGACCGTCACCGAGGTAGGCCGCCAGCCGTGGACGGTGTACGGGCATCTGCGCACGTCCGACGCCGTGAACCCCGCCCCCGGACTGTGGACCGGCTTCGTGGTCGTCGCGCTCGTCTACACGGTGCTCACCGTCGTCACCCTCTACGTCATGCGCCTGATCAGGTGGAGCGAGAGACCGGTCGCCCCCCAGGAGCGGGACCGCACGCGCGAGCCGGAACCCTCCTGATGGACACCGCGCGGATCGTGCTGGTCGTGATGTGGGTGGGGATCACCCTGTACGCGCTCCTGGCCGGGGCCGACTTCGGCGGGGGCGCCTGGGACCTGCTCGCCGGGCGCAGCCGTACGGGCATGGCGCGGCGCGGCCTCATCGAGCGGTCGATCGGGCCGGTCTGGGAGGCCAACCACGTATGGCTGATCTTCGTGCTCGTGCTGCTGTGGACGGCGTTCTCGGGGGTGTTCGCCTCGGTGATGTCGACGCTGTACATCCCCCTGACGCTGGCGGCGATCGGGATCATCGCCAGGGGCACGGCCTTCGCCTTCCGCAAGGCCGCCACGGAGCTCTGGCAGCGGCGCCTGTTCGGCGGGGCCTTCGCCGTCTCCTCCGTCCTCACCCCGTTCTTCCTCGGCACGGCCGCCGGGGCCATCGCCTCGGGACGGGTGCCGCCGGGGCTGGCCAGGGGGGACATCCTGACGAGCTGGCTCAACCCGACCTCGCTGCTGGGCGGGGTGCTGGCCGTCATGGTCTGCGTCTACCTCGCCGGGGCGTACCTGTGCGACGACGCCGTCGAGGCCGGGCGTCCCGATCTGGCGGAGTGGTTCCGCGTGCGGGGGCTGGTCGCGGCCGTGCTCATCGGGGCCGTCGCGCTCGGCGGCATCGCCGTGCTGCGCTGGGACGCCCCGGGGCTGTTCACCGGGCTCACCCACCGGGGGCTTCCCCTGGTCGTGGCCGGGGCCGTGCTCGGCGTCGGCTCCCTGGTCCTGCTCTGGCGGCGCGTCTACCCGCTGGTCCGTGCCACCGCCATGCTGGGCGTCATCACGATCCTGTGGGGATGGGCGCTGGCGCAGTTCCCCGTCATGCTCCCGCCGTCCCTCACCTACCGCCAGGCCGCCGCAGAGCCCTCGGTACTGACCGCCACCCTCGTCGTGACCGCCATCGGCGCGGCGCTGATCGCGCCGTCCATGGCCTGGCTGCTCGCCGTCCAGCGGCGGGCGCTGCGCGACACCGGCACTCCGGAGTGAGAACCGCATGGAACCCGTGGACATCGTGAGCGCGAGACAGGCAGGGGAGACCGCCCCGGCGCTGCCGGAGCCCCGGGGGCCGGTGAGCGCCTTCCTGTTCGAGCGGCTCGTACGCCCGCCGCACGAGCTGGGCGAGCTCGTCGTGCCCTCCGCCGATCCTGTCCCCTACGACGAGGATCTCCAGCTCGCGCTCTTCGCCTGCTACGAGCTGCACTACCAGGGTTTCGGCGAGGTCGACGACCGGTGGGAGTGGGATCCGTCGCTGCTGCGCGTGCGGGCGACGCTGGAACGGCGGTTCGAGGACGGCCTCGCGGCCGTGGTCCGCCGGCCGCCGCCGGTGCCGGCGCGGGAATTGCCGAGGGCGCTCGGCAGGCTGGCGGCGGAGGCCGACGACGGCCCCCCGCTCGCGGACTACCTGCACCACGAGGCCGGGCGGGCGCACTTCCGCGAGTTCGTGGTCCACCGGTCGATCTACCACCTCAAGGAGGCCGACCCGCACACCTGGGGGATCCCCCGGCTGCGCGGTCACGCCAAGGCGGCGCTGGTGGAGATCCAGGCCGACGAGTACGGAGGCGGGCGCACCGAGCGGATGCACGCCGAGCTGTTCCGCGCCACGATGCGCGGTCTCGGCCTGTCCGACTCCTATGGGGCCTTCCTCGGCCGGGTCCCGGCGATCACCCTGGCGGTCAACAACGTCATGTCGCTCTTCGGGCTCCACCGCCGCCACAGGGGCGCCCTGCTCGGCCACCTCGCGGCGCTGGAGATGACGTCCTCGCTCCCGAACGCCAAGTACGGGCGCGGACTGCGGCGCGTCGGGGGAGACGCGACCGCCGCCCGGTTCTACGACGAGCACGTGCAGGCCGACGCCGTCCACGAGCAGATCGCCGGGCACGACATGTGCGGGACGTTCGCCGCCGCGTATCCGTCCATGGCCGGCGACATCCTGTACGGGGCCGCGTGCGGCCTGGCGCTCGACCGGCTCTTCGCCGAACATGTCATGAAATCGTGGGAGAACGGGGCCACGTCGCTCCGAGGCGGTGGCCTGGCGGCGGAACCCGCGTGATGGATCTCGACTACGTGCTGCCCCTTCGATGGAGGGATGACGCCAGGCTGGAGGAGATGACCGCCTACCTGCGCCGGCTGAGCACGTACGCCCGGGTCGTGGTCGTCGACGGCTCGGCGCCGGAGCTGTTCGAGCGGCACGCGCGGGCCTGGGGGCACCTCGCCGACCACGTACGGCCCGACGGCGACCTCGACTTCGTCAACGGCAAGGTCTCGGGCGTCACCACGGGCCTGCGGCGGGCCCGGGGGGAGCACGTGGTCATCGCCGACGACGACGTCCGCCACGACGAGGACACGCTGGCCCGCGTGGACGCCCTGCTGGCCGGGGCCGACCTCGTGCGCCCGCAGAACTACTACCGCCCCCTGCCCTGGCACGCCCGCTGGGACACCGCCCGCACCCTGCTCAACCGGGCCTTCGGCGCGGACTACCCGGGGACGTTCGGCGTGCGCCGGTCGACCTTCCTCGCGATGGGCGGGTACGACGGCGACGTGCTGTTCGAGAACCTCGAACTCATCCGCACGGTGCGGGCGCACGGCGGGCGGGAATGCCGTCCCCGCGACCTGTTCGTCCCCCGCGTCCCGCCCGGTCTGGACCGGTTCCGCGCGCAGCGTGTCTGGCAGGCCTACGACGACCTGGCGCAGCCCGCCCGGATGGCGGTCTTCCTGCTGATCCTGCCCGCCGTGACGGCCGCGCTCGTGCGGAGGCGTCACCGGGCGGTCCTCGCGTGCGCGGGCCTGGTGGTCGTGCTCGCGGAGGTCGGCAGGCGCCGGGGCGGGGGCAGGCGCGTCTTCCCGTTCACCAGCTCCCTGCTCGCGCCCGGCTGGGTCCTCGAACGAGCGGTCTGCAGCTGGCCGGCGCTGGTGGCCCGGGTCACAGACAGGGGGATCCCCTACTGGGGGAGGCGCATCCACGTGGCGGGGCACTCGACCGCCCATCTCAGGAGGAGCCGTCCCGCCCTGACACCGGAAAGCTTGACCTCGACTTAAGTTGAGCAATTAGGGTCTGGTACAGGTCACCGGTGACGACCGCCCCGGTGACCTCTTTCGCATACTGACCCAGATCAGGACCGGTGGTACGTCATGGACATGGAAGTGACCGCGTGGCATTCGCTGTACAACGCGATGCACGCGCAGGACGATCGGCGGCCGTTCTCCATGGCCACCCTGCGGCGCGTCGGCGGGTTCGCGCGAAAGCACCGCGGGATGCTGGCGTGGTTCCTGGTGCTCAGCGTGGTGACGGCCGTGCTGGCGGTGGCTACGCCGGTGCTCGCGGGCCGCGTCGTGGACGCGATCGTGAACCGCTCGCCCTTCGAGACCATCCTCGGGCTCGCCGTGCTCATCGCGGGCATCGCGCTCCTGGACGCGGGGCTGGGGCTGCTCACACGCTGGCTGTCGGCGAGCATCGGTGAGGGGCTGATCCTCGACCTGCGCACGGCGGTGTTCGACCACGTGCAGCGCATGCCCGTCGCCTTCTTCACGCGCACCAGGACCGGAGCGCTGGTCAGCCGCCTGAACAACGACGTCATCGGCGCCCAGCGGGCGTTCAGCAACACCCTGTCCGGGGTGGTCGGCAACGTGGTGACGCTAGCGCTGACGCTGGTCGTGATGATCGGAATCTCCTGGCAGGTGACCCTGATCGCCCTGGTGCTGCTGCCGGTGTTCGTGCTGCCCGCGCGCCGCATGGGCTCGCGCCTGGCGCGGCTGGAGCGGGAGGCGGCCAACCACAACGCCCTCATGAGCACGCAGATGACCGAGCGCTTCTCAGCGCCGGGCGCCACGCTGATCAAGCTCTTCGGCAGGCCGGCGAAGGAGTCGGCGGAGTTCGCGCTCAGGGCGCGGCGGGTGCGCGACATCGGGATCCGCACGGCCATGGTGCAGTCGGTGTTCGTCACGGCGCTGACGGTGGTGTCCGCGCTGGCGCTGGCCATCGTCTACGGCCTCGGCGGCTACTACTCCCTGGCCGGCCGGCTGGAGCCGGGCGCCGTCGTCGCGCTCGCGCTGCTGCTCACCCGGCTGTACGCGCCGCTGACGGCCCTCGCCAGCGCGCGGGTCGAGGTGATGAGCGCGCTGGTGAGCTTCGAGCGGGTCTTCGAGGTGCTCGACCTCAAGCCGCTGATCGCCGACCGGCCGGACGCCCGCCGCGTCCCCGACGGGCCGGTCTCGGTGGAGTTCGACGACGTGGTCTTCGGCTACCCGGCGGCCGACAAGGTGTCGCTGGCGTCCCTCGAAGAGGTGGCCACCCTGGACACGCGGGGAGGGGCCGAGGTGCTGCACAGGGTGTCGTTCCGCGCGGAACCGGGCCAGATGGTGGCGCTGGTCGGCTCGTCGGGGGCGGGCAAGTCGACGATCGCGCAGCTCGCGACGCGGCTCTACGACGTCGAGGCCGGCGCCGTGCGGCTGTCGGACGTGGACGTCAGGGACCTGTCGGCCGAGTCGATCCGCGAGACGCTCGGCATGGTCACGCAGGACGGGCACCTGTTCCACGAGTCCGTCCGCGCGAACCTCCTGCTCGCCAGGCCCGAGGCCTCGGAGGAGGAACTGTGGGACGTGCTGCGCAGGGCCCGCCTGGAAGATCTGATCGCGGCGCTCCCCGACGGGCTGGACACCATCGTCGGCGAGCGCGGCTACCGCCTCTCCGGTGGCGAACGCCAGCGGCTGACCATCGCGCGGCTGCTGCTGGCGCGCCCGCGCGTGGTGATCCTGGACGAGGCCACGGCCCACCTCGACTCCACGTCGGAGGCGGCGGTGCAGGAAGCGCTGGGGGAGGCCCTGGCCGGGCGGACCGCCGTGGTCATCGCCCACCGGCTCTCCACCATCAGGGCCGCCGACCTCATCCTGGTGATCGAGGACGGCAGGGTCGTCGAGCGCGGCACGCACACCGACCTGCTCGCCCAGGGCGGCCGGTACGAAGAGCTGTACCGCACGCAGTTCGACCAGCCCCGCGCGGCGGCGGTCGGCTGAGCCCTCCACCCGCGGTGAGGTGCGGAAACGGCCGTACGAAGATGGGCATATGGGGGATCACGGCAGGCGATGGCTCTTCGCCGACCAGCTCGGCGACCACTTCCTCGACTCCGCGGAGCAGCCGGTGCTGCTGGTCGAGGCACGGTCGGTGCTGCGGCGCCGGCGTTTCCACCGGCAGAAGGCCCACCTCGTGCTGTCGGCGCTCCGGCACCGCGCGGCCGAGCTCGGCGAGCGGGCGGTGTTCCTGCGGACGGAGACCTACGGCGAGGCGCTCGACCGCGTGGGCGGGGGGCTCACCGTCTGCCATCCCACCAGCTACGCGGCCGACGCGTTCGTCCGGAGCCGCGAGGAGGTGACCGTGCTCCCGGCGCGCGGCTTCACCACGACCGCTGTGGAGTTCAAGGCATGGGCGGAAGGCAGGGGCGACGGGCGCAGGCTGCTGATGGAGGACTTCTACCGCGACGCCCGGCGCCGCCTCGACGTGCTCATGGAGGGCGACGGCCCGGCCGGGGGGCGGTGGAACCTCGACGCCGACAACCGCCGCCCGCCGCCGTCGGAGGGGATGGAGGTCCCCGGGCCGTGGCGGGCCGAGGAGGACGAGATCGACCAGGAGGTGCGCCACGACCTCGACCGCAGGGAACGCGAGGGCGAGGTCGCCTTCGTGGGACGTGACGGGCCGAGGACCTTCCCCGCCACCAGGGAGGAGGCGCTGCGGGCGCTTCAGCACTTCGTCGCCCACCGGCTGCCGGTGTTCGGGCCGTACCAGGACGCCATGCTGTCGGCCGATCCGGTCATGGCCCACAGCATGCTCTCTCCCGCCGTCAACCTCGGCCTGCTCGACCCCATGGAATGCGTGCGCGCCGCCGAGGACGCCTACCGGGCCGGACGGGCGCCACTCGGGAGCGTCGAGGGGTACGTCCGGCAGCTCATCGGCTGGCGTGACTACGTCTGGCACCTGTACTGGCACTTCGGCGAGCGGTACCGGGAGCTCAACCGCCTGTCGGCGCGGACGCCCCTGCCCGGGTGGTTCACCGAACTGGACGCCGACGCCGTGGAGGCGCGCTGCCTGTCGTGGGCGCTGCGCCAGGTCCGCGACACCGGGTTCACCCACCACATCGTGCGGCTGATGGTGCTGGGCAACTACGCGCTGCAACGCGGGTTCGACCCCGCCCGGCTCACCGACTGGTTCCACCGCTGTTTCGTCGACGGGTACGACTGGGTGATGGTGCCCAACGTGGTGGGCATGTCCCAGTACGCCGACGGGGGGATGCTCGCGACCAAGCCCTACGCCGCCGGTGGCGCGTACATCAACCGGATGAGCGACTTCTGCGGGGGCTGCCGGTACCGTCCCGACCGGCGGACCGGCGAGGTCGCCTGCCCGTTCACTTCGGGTTACTGGTGGTTCGTCTCCCGCAACGAGGAGCTCCTGGCGGGTAACCCGCGAACGGCCCGCAGCGTTTACGGCATGCGCCGGCTCGCCGACGTCGAGGAGGTGTGCGCCCAGGAGGCCGAGCGGGGGGACGCCGCACCGTAGCCTGAACCGGCTCGCCGTACGGGGGGCCCGGCCGCTTCCGGACGGCCGCTCCCGGACGGCCGGTCAGGGGAGCTTGCGGGAGGCGGGGCTCTCCAGAGGGCCGCCTGCGAGGGCGGCGGCCATGGTCGGGTAGATGTCGAAAGCGTCGCCGATGCCCGTCACATCCATGATCTTCCTGGGCGTGGGGCAGAGGCAGCACAGCGCGCAGGTGCCGCCGCACCGCGTGGCCTTCTCGCAGGCCCCCACCAGGAGCCGCAGGCCCGCCGAGTCGATGAACTCCATGCCGGACAGGTCGAACAGCAGCCTGGGGCTGGTCGCGCGCAGGGCTTCGTCGATGCTCTCCCCGAGATGGGGGGCGCCGTTCCTGTCCACCTCGCCGATGATCGTGATGACGGTGAACTCGCGGCGGGCCTCGCGGCGGACCGTCAGCGGCATGTCGACCTCCCGACCTGGGACCTGGCCCAACCCAGTCTCTTCCTGCCCGGCACGCGAGCACAAGGCCGCCACGGAGAACGGGCCGCGTTCGAAGGAAGGGGCCGGTCGGGCAAGGCCCCCGAGGGGGTCGGCCAGGCGGCAGCGGAGAGCGCTCTCCGTCGAGGGTTACGCGCGTGTTTCGTCGCCGCCATCCGGCGACCGGCCGTCTCCGGGCCGCGTCCGGAGGCCGTCAGGAGGGGGCCTCGGAGGCCCCGGCAGGCCTCTGACCCGTGGGTTCACCGCGTTCCTGACGAGCGGTAAGGCAATCGAAGATCGATCTGGTGTCCACACTGTGATCCAGGCGCGTCTCACGGCTCTGTGGAGGTCAGACAAGTGGCTCGATGAGGCCCCACGTGTTTCGAGGGGGTGAGCAGGGGGTTTCCAAATCGTCAGCAAGGATGTGTTGACAAGTCGTGATACAGCGGACAATCTCTGTCTGGAGAGCGCTCTCCCTCATCCGTCGTCACCCTTGATCGACGGGTACCCCCTTGCACCAAGGAGAGGCTGTGCAATCCTGCACGCAGTCCGGGCCTACACCACACAGGTCCGCTCACCGCCTTCCCGGCGGTGTCGATCGCGTCCGGCCTGGCGGTGACCGGCCCCGCCGTGGCCGTCGACAGCCTGCTCTCTCAGGGCGAGACCGCCTCCACCCTCTTCACCGAGAACGCGGGCACACCCGCCTCGGCGGTGGTGGCGGACTCGGGCACGACGCTGTCGCCACGATGCGTCACGTCATCGACACGACCGGGGGACCGGCGAACGCGAGTACGCGGGTCGTCCACGTCGACCGCTACCCATGACACATCATCCGGGTCCCGCCGGCGGCGGGACCCGGCGTCCTTGAAGGAGGAGGTCTCTCTTTTGGCCTTTGACGGCCTCCTTTCGACTTCCCGTCCCCTGGCGGAGAGGCCGATCCGGCGTAGGGCGGCTCCATCGGCACGAGGCCGGAGCCGCGTTCTAGTGAGGGGTTCATTGTGCGTATAGGCAAGTTCGGATATGTCGCGGTCGCGGGCGCGCTGATGGTGGCGGCCGCGGCGTGCGGTGGCGGTGGCGACGGCGGCGGCACCGCGGCCGGTGGCGGGTCGGCCGACGACGGCGCGGGCAAGACGCTCACCTACTGGGCGTCCAACCAGGGCACCAGCCTGGACAACGACAAGCAGGTGCTCCAGCCCGAGCTCGACAAGTTCGAGAAGCAGACCGGCATCAAGGTGAACGTCGAAGTGGTTCCCTGGGCCGACCTGCTCAACCGGATCCTCGCCGCCACCACGTCGGGCAAGGGCCCGGACGTGGTCAACATCGGCAACACCTGGTCGGCCTCGCTGCAGGCCACCGGCGCCTTCCTGCCCTTCGACGACACCCTGCTCGCCGGGCTGGGAGGCAAGGAGCGCTTCCTCGGCCCGAGCCTCGCCGCGACGGGCGCCCCCGGCAAGCCGCCCACGGCCGTGCCGATCTACGGCATGACGTACGGGCTGTACTACAACAAGAAGATGTTCAAGGAAGCCGGCATCGACAAACCGCCGGTCACCTGGGACGAGCTGGTCGCCGACGGCAAGAAGCTCACCAAGGGCAAGCAGTGGGGCCTCGCCGTCGAGGGCGCCAGCGTCAGCGAGAACTCCCACCACGCCTTCATCTTCGGCCAGCAGCACGGCGCGGAGCTCTTCGATTCCAGTGGCAAGCCGCAGTTCGACTCTCCCCAGAACGTCGCGGCCATCAAGCAGTACCTGGACCTGATGGCGGCCGACAAGATCGTCAACCCGAGCAACGCCGAGTACTCCAACGGCACCGAGGCCGTGAACGACTTCGTCAACGGCAAGGCCGCGATGCTGATGTGGCAGTCCATCGGCTCGCAGATCAAGGCCGCCGGGCTGACCAACGAGACCTACGGCCTCGCGCCCATTCCGCTGCCCGCGGCGGACTCCGGGGGCAAGCAGGTCAACGGCATGGTGGCCGGGATCAACCTCGCCGTCTTTAACTTCACGAAGAACCAGGACGGCGCTCTGAAGTTCGTGAAGTTCATGACGAGCCCGGAGGAGCAGCAGATCCTCAACAAGACGTACGGGTCGCTGCCCACCGTCCAGGACGCCTACAACGACCCGGCGTTCCAGAGCGAGGACATCAAGACGTTCCAGGAGATCCTCGGCAAGACCGCCGCGCCGCTGCCCCAGGTGCCGGAGGAGAGCCAGTTCGAGACCCTGGTCGGCACCGCGATGAACCAGCTCTGGGCCGACGCGGCCAGCGGCAAGCCGATCACCGAGGAGGCCGTCAAGGCCAAGCTGACCCAGGCGAACCAGCAGGTCCAGCCCGGTAGCTGACGTTCCACCCGAGTACGACGGTGCCGGGCGGGGGCCTTCCCCCATCGTCTCCCGGCCGGCACCGGCCCCCGCCGGGTCGTTCACGAGACGGCCCGGCGGGAGGTCCACGAACACCTTCAAGCCGTCCACACGAACACCCTCACGCCGTCCACGACCGGCACTGCCGAATCGAGAGGAATAGATGGTCGCCCGTACCACGCCTCAGCAAGACGAGCGGCGCGCGACCGCGCCCGCCGGAGGCGGGCCGCCCCCGCCCGGAAGGGGGCTGCCATCGCGGGTCGCGGGCCGGATCCCGGTACGGCTGCGCCGCCTGGGCGTGCCCTATCTGATGATCCTCCCGGCGATCGTGCTGGAACTGCTCATCCACGTGGTGCCGATGCTCATCGGCGTCGGGATGAGCTTCCTGCGGCTCACGCAGTTCTTCATCAGGAACTGGTCGGCCGCCCCCTTCGTGGGGCTGTCGAACTACCAGATCGCGGTCGACGTCAACTCGGCCGTCGGCAGCTCGCTGCTCCACTCGTTCCTCATCACCATCGCGTTCACCGCGCTGGCGGTCGGGTTCTCCTGGCTCTTCGGCACGGTAGGGGCGGTGCTGATGCAGGGCGCCTTCCGCGGTCGCGGGCTCCTGCGCACCTTCTTCCTGGTGCCCTACGCGCTGCCCGTCTACGCCGGAGTGATCACGTGGAGCTTCATGTTCCAGCGTGACACCGGGTTCGTCAACCACGTCCTGGTCGACCAGCTCGGCCTCGGCGGCGCCGACCGCCCGTTCTGGCTGATCGGCACGAACAGCTTCGCGGCGGTCGTGGTGGTCTGCGTGTGGCGGTCCTGGCCGTTCGCGTTCCTGATCCTCATGGCGGGCCTGCAGAACATCGACCGCGACCTGTACGAGGCCTCGGCCATCGACGGCGCCGGGTGGTGGCGGCAGCTTCGCTCCATCACACTGCCCATGCTGCGCCCGGTGAACCAGGTGCTGATCCTGGTGCTGTTCCTGTGGACCTTCAACGACTTCAACACCCCATATGTGCTGTTCGGGAAGGCGGCGCCGCAACAGGCGGACCTCATCTCGGTGCACATCTACCAGAGCTCGTTCATCACCTGGAACTTCGGCTCGGGCTCGGCGATGTCGGTCCTGCTGCTGCTGTTCCTCCTCGTGGTGACCGCGGCGTACCTGGCGATCACCTCCCGGAGGAGGACCAATGCATGAGCCGCGCTGGCTGCCGTGGGCGCGATGGATCGGCCTCGGATTCCTCGGCCTGTTCACCCTGATCCCGCTGTACGTGATGGCGAGCTCGGCGATCAAGCCGCTGCAGGACGTGCAGAACGGCTTCCGCTGGATCCCCTCGACGATCAGCTTCCGGCCCTTCGCCGACATCTGGAAGACCATCCCGCTGGCCCGGTACTTCGTGAACAGCGTCGTCGTGGCGTCCATCGCCTCCGTGCTGTCGGTGACGGTGGCGATCTTCGCCGCCTACGCGGTGAGCCGCTACCGCTTCCCCGGCAGGAAGACCTTCACGATCACGGTGCTGTCGACCCAGATGTTCCCGGGCATCCTGTTCCTGCTCCCGCTGTTCATGATCTTCGTGAACCTCGGCAACGCCACCGGCCTGGAGCTGTACGGCACCCGCACCGGGCTCATCGTCACCTACCTGACGTTCTCGCTGCCGTTCTCGATCTGGATGCTGGTCGGCTACTTCGACTCCATCCCGGTGGCGCTGGACGAGGCGGCCAAGGTGGACGGCAACGGGCCGCTCGGGGCGCTGTTCCGCGTGGTCATCCCGGCCGCGATCCCCGGCATCGTGGCGGTCGCCATCTACGCGTTCATGACGGCGTGGGGCGAGGTGCTCTTCGCCTCGGTCATGACCGACGACTCCACCCGCACCCTTGCCGTCGGCCTCCGGGGCTACGCCACCGAGAACGACGTCTACTGGAACCAGGTCATGGCGGCGTCCCTGGTGGTGAGCATCCCGGTCGTGGCCGGCTTCCTGCTCCTCCAGCGCTATCTCGTTCAGGGCCTCACCGCTGGTGCGGTGAAGTAGACCGCGAGCCGCGTACGCGCGCGCCCGCCCGAGGCGCCCGACCCGCGTACGCGGCTCCGGATCCACCCGCCCCTCATGCGCGCGCCTTCGATTCACGCCGCTTCGATTCACGCGGCCGGGATCCAGACCTCCGGGGCGGCGGGCGCGTGCCGTCAGGCGGAGTCCCTGACCACCAGGGAGGGCTCGAAGATGATCGAGGTCACCGGCTGGCCGGGATCGTCGACGTGGGCCATGAGCAGCCGTGCCATCTCGGCCGCCATGTCCTCGACGGGGTGGCGGATCGTCGTTAGCGGGGGCCTGCTCGCGGTCGCCGCGCTGCTGTCGTCGAAGCCGACCACGGCGACGTCGCCGGGCACGCGGCACCCGTGGTGGCGCAGCACGGGAAGGGCGCCCTGGGCCATCAGGTCGTTGGCGATGAAGACGCCGTCGATGCCGGGATGCTCGCTCAGCAACCGCTCCATCGCGGCCTCTCCGCTGCCGAGGGTGAAATTCCCCTCGACGCACGGGATGTACGGATAGCCGTGCGCCGCCATCGCGTCGCGGAACCCCGAAAGCCGGTCCTGGCTGGCCGCCACGTCCAAAGGCCCGGAGATGGTCGCCACACGGCGGCAGCCCCGCGCCACCAGGTGGTCGGCGGCGAGCTTCGCCCCCGCGCGGTGGGCGACGTCGACGTAGCTGATGGGGATCGGCTCCGCGGGCCTGGCGAAGAGCACGGCGGGCAGGGCCGCGTCGACCAGCAGCCGGGGGAGCGGGTCCTCCGACTGGGTGGAGACCAGGACGGCGCCGTCGGCGTTCCCTTGGCGGAGATACGCGATGACCTGGGCGCGGGCCTCGGCGGTCTCGGCGAACATCAAGATCGGGTGGATGCCCCGGGGGCGCAGGAAGCCGACCACGCCGCTGGCCACGCGGCCGAAGAACGGGTCGGCGAAGACCTGGCTGTGAAAGGGGTTCTCCCCGCTCTCCTCGCCCGCCCCGGACACGACCAGGGCGATCGCGCCGGTGCGGCGGGTGACCAGGGAGCGGGCCGCGCGGTTGGGGACGTAGCCGGTGTCGGCGATGGCCCGCCTGACCGTCTCCTGGATCGTGGGATCGACGTTGCGGATGCCGTTGATGACGCGGGAGACGGTGGCGCGGGAGACACCCGCCGCGCGCGCCACGTCCTCCAGGGTGGGGGATGCCGACACAGGCGGGCGACCTTCGCTCATGTGGCTTTTATAGCATGGCGGGAGAGCGCTCTCCAACGCGCTCGCCCGCCCTGGCCTCCTACATCACGCGTAGGCGGCCATATCGGTCGTAACAGGTCTCAGTCACCGGCTCACAGTACCGGTGCTCAATGGTAGGTCGCCCGCACTGCGGCCCGCCAGTACGGTGAACGACCCGGGCTCGTTGGTCCAGTCCCGGTCCTCAGGGGACCAGTGCTGGAGGGCGCGGGCCGGGACCTCGACCTCGGCCTCCACGGTCTGCCCCGGCCCCGCCTCGACGCGCGTGAAGCCGGCGAGCCACAGGGCCGGGCGCCGCACGCCGGACTCGGGCCGTGCCAGGTAGACCTGCACGACCTCGCCACCGGCCCGCTCGCCGGTGTTGCGCAGCCGCACCCGCACGGTGAACGGGCGGCCGGGCTCGGCGTGCGCCGGCGCGACGACGCTCTCGTACGCCCAGGTGGTGTATCCCAGCCCGTGGCCGAACCAGTACGCAGGGGCGGCCGGTTCCCGCAGCCACGCCCGGTAGCCGATGTCGGGGCCTTCGGCGTACTCCAGCACGCCGTCCACGGGCGTGGTGCCGATGAGCGAGGTGTCGGCCCACGTCGTGGGCAGGCGCCCGCCGGGTTCGGCGCCGCCGAAGAGCACCCGCGCGAGGCCGTCCCCGTACTCCTGGCCGGCGAACCAGCTCAGCAGCACGGCGGGCACCTCCTCGCGCCACGGCATGGCGACCGGACCTCCGGCGTTGACCACCACGATCGTGTCGGGGTTGGCCGCGACCACCGCGCGGACCAGGGCGTCCTGGTCGCCGGGCAGGGCCAGGTCGTCGCGGTCGTAGCCCTCGCTCTCGACCTCCTCGGTCGTGCCGACGACCACGATGGCGACGTCGGCCGCCTTCGCCAGCTCGATCGCCGCCTCCAGCTCCTCGGCGTCCCCGCGCTTCGGCGGGTCGGCGGCGAGCGCCGAGGCCAGCCCGCTGTCAGGGTCGAGGCGGCGCCGCGCGACCAGCTCGACCTCCTGGCCCGCCGCGAGGCTCAGCGTGGCGTGCCGGTACGGCGGGGTGAGGTGCACCGTCGCCGGGTCGTCGGTGTCGCGCTCGACCTCCTCGTCGATCAGCGTCGTGCCGTCCGCGGAAAGGAACACGTGGCCCCATCCGGAGACGGCCAGGTTCCACTCTCCGCCGACCTCGGGGCACAGGCGGGCGCTGATCTCGACGGTGGCCGAGGAGTCGACGAGGGCCGGTTCGAGGATGCGGCCGGTGAGCCGGTGCTCGGCGTGCAACTCGGCCCCGTCGGCGTCCAGCAGCCGTACGAGCACGCCGGGCTCGCCGGTCAGCGGGTCGCGGGCGTTGCCGAGGTCGAGCGGGGTGGGACGGCTCGGGAGGTGTACGCCGGCCGCGTGGGTGTACTTGGAGCCGGAGATGTAGCGGGCGCCCGCCGAGATGCCGACCGTGGTCGGGGAGATGATGCCCTTCAGGCCGGGATACGCCTGCAGAAGA
>NZ_JBEZFH010000180.1:0-15696 GCF_040649355.1 Sphaerisporangium sp. NPDC049002
ATCGACTCCCGTCCCGTCGAGATCGACGAGCTCCAGCGGGCCGTCGACCGGCTCAAGATGGAGGACGACCGGCTCGGCCCACGGATGCAGGGACAGCGTGAACGTGGCCCAGTGCACCGGCAGCATCAGCTCGCCGCCGAGGTCGATGTGGGCGTTGACCGCCTCCTCCGGATCCATGTGGATGTCGGGCCAGGCCGGGCTGTACGCGCCGATCGGCATCAGCGTCAGGTCGAACGGCCCGTGGTCCGCGCCGATGCGGGCATAGCCCTCGAAGTAGCCGGAGTCTCCGGCGTAGAAGACCCGGCGGCGGGCGCCCGCGACCACCCAGGAGCCCCACAGCGTCTCGTTGCGCGAAAGCGTGCGCCCCGAGAAGTGGCGTGCCGCGGTCGCGGTGAACCGCAGCCCGGCGACCTGGGCGTCCTCTTCCCAGTCGAGCTCGACGATGCGTTCCCTCGGCACTCCCCACTTCGAAAGGTGCGCGCCGATGCCCAGCGGCACGAGGAACGGCGCCGACTGGATGCGGGTGAGCGCACGCACCGTCGCCAGGTCGAGGTGGTCGTAGTGGTCGTGCGAGATCGCGATCGCGTCCACCGCCGGCAGCGCGCCGAGGGCGATCGGGACCGGGTGCAACCGTTTGGGCCCCACCAGCTGCGAAGGCGAGACGCGCCTGCTCCACACCGGGTCGAACAGCACACGCCGTCCCTCGATCTCGACGAGCGTCGACGCGTGACCGAACCACACCACGCCGACCCCGTCCGGCGAGGGGACCGCGTGCGACGGCGCGCCCAGCGGCACAGGGCCGGACGGACGGCGCTTGTCGCGCCCGGTGAGCAGTTCCCGGGCGAAGTCGGGAGGAGGTCCCGACGGCACGCCCGTCTCACCCGGCATGGGGTTGTGGAAGGCGCCGTCCTTGAACTGGGGCGACCGCCGCATGCGGGCGGCCCGCTCCTCCCCCGACCTCAGCGGACGCGCACCCAGCTCAGCAGGGATGTCGTGCAACGCCCATCCCGCCGCCACGGCGACGCCTCCGGTGAGAACCCTCTTCAGCGTTCGGCTTCCTGCCATCCGCGCACACCCCCAGATCGGCTTCTATCCTGCCGAACCGTTCGCGATGCCGCCGATGTTCCCGTTCCGCGTATTTCTCTTCACCGGGAGAGCATCGCCGGTTCTCCGCGAAGCGCTCGCCGGCCGGCGGCGCGGACGTGGCCGGGACCGGAGTACGGCTCAGGGCATGGGTTCGGCCCCGGCCACGCCAGGCCGGGGCCGAACAGGAGAAGTGGTCAGGGAAGCTCGAAGTTCGGCGTGAGAGCGGCGCCGCGGTTCGGGTGGTAGAGGTCGTAACCGCGCGGGTCACACTGGAGTCCACCGTTGATGCAGTGGGTGACCAGGGCGTTGAGGATGGCCATGTTGTCCCACGCGTTGAAGAAGTCGTAGTGCCACGAGTAGCCCCGGCCGCTGGCCAGCCGCGCCTGCGACAGGTCACCGCTCGCGGGGAAGGCGATCTTGAACTCGAGCATCGGCACCGGCACCGGGTGGGTGGCCGGGCAGTAGCCGTTGACGGGGTACGCCATGTGGCTCTTGTGGTCGGCGCTGTCGAGGTCGACCCCGTTCCAGCAGCTCGGCGCCTGGTAGCGGACGTTCACCTGGCTGCCGGCCGGGCAGGACGTGGGGATGTCCCAGACCTTGGAGATGTCACCGCACTCGAAACCCTCGACCGCGCCGGGCGAGGTGCGGAACTGGTCCAGCGTGGCGCTCGGGCTTCCGGCGACGTAGCGCAGGCCCTGCGGGAAGTTCTGCACCCTCCAGTACTCCAGGATGCCGGACTTGTAGTAGATGACCTGCGGGCCGGTCGGCTGGATCAGCGTGTTGCCGTTGTAGAAGCTCGGGAACCAGTAGGCCGACTTGTCGTGCGGGTTGGTACACGACGTGCCGCCCGCCAGGAGCGACGCCAGGTTGCTGTTCGCGTTGGTCGTCGTGTTGCCGACGAAGGTGTGCATGTGCGAGGCGCCGGGCAGGCCAGGGAAGACGATCGGGTCGTCGGGCCGGTTCTGGGTGAACGAGCAGTTGGCCTGGAACTCGTGGTGCGTCACCAGGTCGGTGAACGTCGGGCTGGGGACCGGCGTGGAGCCGCTGCCGCCCGTGCCGTAGACCTTGAACTCCCACAGGGAGTAGCCGTATCCGGTGCCGCGCGCGGTGCCGTACATCCGCACGTAGCGGCCGCTGCCGGAGACGTTCAGGGTCTGGTTGCCGCCGGTGCCGGTGGTGGTCGAGTAGATGTCGGTCCACGTCGTGCCGTTGGCGGAGGTCTGGATCTTGAACGCCTTGCCGTACGCGCCCTCCCAGTTCAGCACGACCTGGGAGACCGTCGCCGTGGCGCCGAGGTCGACCTGAAGCCATTGCGGGTCGCTGTACGCGCTGGCCCAGCGGGTGGTGCTGAGGCCGTCGACGGCGGCTCCGGCAGGGGTGCCTCCTGCCTCGACGGAGGACGCCGTCGCGGGCCTGCCCTGCGACAGCAGGTTGTCCGCGGCCATGGCGGGGGCGACGATCGCCAGGCCGACCGCGACGAGCGCGATCAGCGTGGCGGTGACCAGTCCCAGGCGGAACCGGCCTGGACTTCGAGACGGATGCACGGCCTCTCCTTCTGATGGGGGGTGTACTGCCGTTGGGAACGACAGGTGGGAGAGCGCTCTCCAACGAGATTGGCCGTCCATGTCAATGGTTGTCAAGACGCGCGGCTCCACCAATCTGAAACGTCCTGTTCACACCGCCGAAACGGGCTCCCCCGCGATCACTCGGCGGGCGGAGCGGACCGAATCCGGACCCGATTCCTCAGAGGGGGCGCCTTCCAGCCGTTATGCCCGGCCTGTGAGAACCTTCCGGCATCCGAGCAGCACTTTCCGAGCCGGCGAGGAAAGAGCCTTGACATCGCCGACCCCGCCAGGCACTCTCAAGATGGAGAGCGCTCTCCCAGCTTACGGCGGTGCCCCGGATGTGGCACGCGGCGGCCGAGTATCGGTCCGGCTCGCCGGGCAGCCGTGCGTCAGCTCACGCACGATGACGTCGTCCTCGGTGCCCTGAGGAGTTCAGATCCACCAGCGAGGCGTCAGGCAGGGGGCGCCTGGGCGGCTCGTACGTCCGACAGCCAGGCTCGGGGCGTGGACGAGCCGAACAGGTCGGTGCCGCTGACCAGCCAGTCGGCGCCTCCCGCCGCGGCGCGGCGGCCGATCTCGCGGGTCACGCCGCCGTCGAGCCCGAGCAGCCGGGGGGCTCCCGAGGCGGCCTGCCGCAGTGTCCGCACGGTGGCGAGGGCCGACTCCTCGAACGTCGAGCCGGCCTGCCCCGGGACGACCGACATGGTGAGAACGGCCAGCTCAGCCGAGGGCACGAACGTCGCAGGGGTGCCCGGCGACAGGGCCAGCGCCGGCCGGGACCCGCGTCGTTCGATGCGGTCGAGCGCCGCCCGCCACCCGTCGGCCTCGGCATGGACGACGACAAGCTCGCAGAAGCCGGTCCACGCGTCGAGGCGGGCGAGCGGGTCGGTGACCATGAGGTGGGCCTCGGCACGCATCCCGGTCTGCGAGGTCATCGCGGCGGCCGTCTCGACCGTGAACCCGCCCTCGCGGGCGAAGACGCCGTCGGTGGTGTCCCAGTGGAGCACCTCCAGCCCGGCGTCACGGAGCCGGTGCGCCTCACCTGCCTGCGCGGGGGCGGGGACCGACCACAGCGAGCCCGCGACGCGCACGCGCTCAGTCATCGGCGGGGTGGTCGAACGGCCGGCGCAGCACGACTTCGGCGAGGGCACGGTCGGTCACCAGGGAGGACAGCAGCCCGGAGCGGGCCACGGCCAGCACGGCCTCGGCCTTGTCGGCGCCGGCGGCGACGGCGACGACGCGGGGCACCCGCCTGAGCTCCTGGGCGCTGATGGACAGGCACCGCTCGGCGAAGTCGTCCCCGACGAGGCGTCCGTGGCGGTCGATGAGGATCCCGGCGACCTCGGCCTGCACGCCCCTGGTCGCGAGCTCCGCGCGGTCGGCATCGGACATGACCTCACGCAGCTGCGAGATCGGCGGGTTCCACGAGCCGACGGCGACCACGGCGACGGTCACGCGGGCGAACAGCCGCATGGCGGCGGCGACGTCGGTCTGCCGCCGGAGGGCCGCCGCGGTCGCCGCGTCCTCCACGACCAGCGGCGCGAAGATGGCGTGCGCCTTGCCGCCCGCGCTGAGCGAGGCCTTGCGTACGACCTCGACGGGCGACTCGGCGAGGTCGGAGCCGACGGCCCCGGTGAGCTGCACGACCGAGACGGGCGGCAGCGAGGTGAGGCCCTCGGTCATCGCGGTGAGGGTCCTGCCCCATGCCAGGCCGAGGACGTCACCGGCGTGGAGGGTCTCGGTGAGCAGGGTCGCGGCGGCGGACCCGACCTGGCTGCGCACCTGCGCGTCGGTTCCGAGGGTTTCCACGACGATCGCCTCACGGAGCCGCATATGCTCTCTGAGCTGGGCAGACATCACGTCATCGACATATCCGGCGTCCCTTAGAGTGATGGTCACAATACCGGTGCTCTTCGCCTGCTCAAGGAGCCGGGCGATCTTGAATCGCGAGAGCCCGAGCTCCTTGGCGATCTCCACCTTCGAGACGTCGTCGATGTAGAAGCGTCTCGCGACGGTCGCCATGAGCCTTCGTTCGGCGGGTGTCACCTTGGCAAGGGCGCTCATATGAGCGCTTGAATTGCTCATTCGTTACCTCACTGCGACCACGTGCGCCTTGTTAGCGGACTTTGACGGACCCTATAGTACACAAACGAGCGTCCATGGCGCTCATATGAGCGAAGCTCGGGAGGGGCAGTTGTGAGATCACGCCGTATGCCGGACGAGGTCGGGATCCTCGGAATCCTGATCCTGGTCGCCCTCGTCATGAGCCTGCTGTCCGGGAACTTCCGGACGGTCGACAACCTGCAGATCCTGCTACTCAACGGCGCGGTCATCGCCTTCCTCGCCCTGGGTCAGACCTTCGTGCTCCTGACAGGAGGCATCGACCTGTCCACAGGGTCGAACGTCGCCATGACGGGGATGCTGGCGGCGGTCGTCATGAAGTCGGGGGCCGGGTGGCCGATCGCCGCGCTGGTGGCCATTGTCGCAGGAATCGCTGTCGGGCTGTTCAACGGCGCGGTGATCCACTACCTGAAACTCCCGCCGTTCATCGTGACGTTCTCGACCTTCGGCATCGCGGCGAGCATCCCGCAGATCATGACGGGCGCGAAGTCGGTGTCGGTCGCCGACCCGATGTTCGCCGTCGTCGGGCGCGGCGCCCTGCTCGGCGTCCCCATGCCGGTCGTGCTGGTCATCGTCGCCGCCGGCGTCCTGACCTTCTTCCTGCGCAGGACCGCGACCGGGGTGCACATCTACGCCGTCGGCGGCAACACCGAGACCAGCCGCCTCGCCGGGATCGGGATCGGGCGCACCACCATGCTGGTCTACGCGGTCAGCGGCCTGTGCGCGGCGTTCGGCGGGCTCATCACCACCAGCCGGCTCATGGTCGGCTACCCCACCGCCGGCTCGGGCAACGAGCTGTTCTTCTCCATCGCGGCGGCCGTCGTCGGCGGCGTCAGCCTGTTCGGCGGCATCGGCTCCATCCCCGGCGCCTTCCTCGGCGCGGTGCTGATCGCGACCGTGTCCAACGGCATGAACGTCATCGGCGTCGACAGCTTCTGGCAGCCGCTCGTCATCGGCGTCATCATCCTGCTCGGCGTCAGCCTCGACACCTACCGCCGCAGGCTCTCACTCGCGGACTTCTCCCGGCTGTTCAGCCGTTCCGGCCCCCCGGGCCCGACAGCGCATGAGCAGCTCGAATCCCTCTCGCCGGGCGAAGGCGCTGTTTCCATCGAAAACCGGAGGTAGTTCCCCCATGCAGCGACGTATTTCCCTGGCCGCGGGCGCGGCGCTCGCCGCGCTGACCCTCGCCGGCTGTAGCACCGGGGTCGACACGGGCGCCCAGACCGGCGCCGCCAAGTCCGAGGGCGGAATCCCCCGGCCCGCGGCGTGCGACGCCGGCTCCAAGTACGTGGCGGTCGCGCTCCCCAACCTGACCAACCCCTACTACGTCGCCATGAAGAAGGGCTTCGAGACGGCGGGCCAGGCGGCGGGTTTCACGACCGAGGTCCAGATCGCCAACGACGACGACGCGGCCCAGCTCGCCCAGGTCCAGGCGATGCTCCAGAAGAAGCCGTGCGCGCTCGCGCTCAACCCCGTGAAGTCCGAGCCCGCCGCGGCGATCGTGAAGCTGGCCAACGACGCGGGCGTGCCCGTGTTCACCGTGAACGTCACCGTCGACGACGCCGCGCTCAAGGCGCAGGGCGGGAGCATCGTCCAATACCTCGGCGCCGACAACGCCGCGGGCGGCACGCAGGTGGCCGAGCAGGTGCTCAAGGACCTCGGCGCCGACGCCGACCTCAAGGTCGGCTTCATCACCGAGCCCGACGAGGGCCCGGTCGTCGCACGGGACAAGGGCTTCGAGGACGCCATCGCCGCCGACGCCAAGGCCAAGGTCGTGGCCAAGGTGGACGGAAACGTCAAGCCCGACGACAGCCTCGCCGCCACCACCGAGCTCCTCCAGGGCAACCCGGACGTGAACGTCCTGTTCACCAGCACCGGCCCCGCCTCCTATGGAGCGCTCCAGGCCATCCAGAGCGGCGGCAAGAAGGTCAAGGTCTACGGCTTCTGCGCGGCCGACGAGCCGCTGACCGACCAGTACCCCGCGTGCGTGGCCCAGGAGCCCGAGGACTACGGCAAGCGCGTGATCGAGCAGATCTCCGCCTGGCTGGGCGGCGCCGAGCCCGAGGCCCAGATCCTTCGCCCGCTCAAGCTCTACACCAAGGGCCAGACGCCCGCGCCGGGCGAGGTGGGCTGAGTGAACGGGCCGACGGCGACGGCCGCGCCGGGCGGGGCGGCGCCTCCCGGACGGGCGGAGGGTCTCCGCGCCCAGGGGATCGTCAAGCGGTACGCCGGTGTCCCCGTGCTCTCCGGCGTGACCGTCACCGTTCGGCCCGGCGAGGTCGTCGGGCTGGTCGGCCACAACGGCGCCGGCAAGTCCACCCTCCTCAGGACGCTCTCCGGGGCGATCAGGCCGGACGAGGGGACGATCAGTGTGAACGGGGACCGGATGCAGCTCACCGGCCCCGCGGTCGCGCTGAAGGCCGGGATCTCCACCGTCTACCAGGAGCTTTCGCTTCTGCCGAACCTCACGATCACCCAGAACGTGTTCCTCGGCCGGGAGCGGCGGCGCGGCGGGACCCTCGACGGCGAGGGCATGCGCAGGGCGGCCCGGGACCTGGTCGGCCGCTTCGGCCTGCGCGTCGACGTGGACCGTCCGCTGGGCCACTACCCGGTGGCCACCCGCCAGCTCCTTGAGATCGCGGTCGCCACCGAGCGCGACACCCGCTTCCTGCTCCTGGACGAGCCGACGACGAGCCTGGAGGGCGAGCAGGTCGACCGGCTGCTCGAACTGATCAGGTCCCTGGCCGGGGAGTCGGGACTCGGCGTGCTGCTGGTCGACCACAAGCTCGACGAGCTGTACGCGGTGGCCGACTCGGTCGTGGCCCTGGTCGACGGGGAGGTCAGGATCGCCGGGCCGGTCGAGGAGGTCGACCGCGCGGACGTCATCCGCGCGATCGCCGGTGAGGAGGCCGCCGTACACCTGGCCGAGGCCGGGCAGTACGACCAGCTCCCGGCGGACGAGCTGGGCGACCTGACTTCGGGGCGGACCCAGGGGCGGCGTACGGTCTCCCCGCCGCCGGACGGGGCCCGGCCGAGCCTCCGGGTGCGCGGCCTGCGGGCGCCCGGCCTCACCGGCGTCTCCCTCGACGCCTACCCCGGGCGGGTCCTCGGCGTCTACGGCCTGATCGGGTCCGGGCGCACGGAGTTCCTGCGCGCCCTGGTCGGGCTGGAAAGGATCGACGCCGGGCGACTGGAGCTGTTCGGCGACACCTACCGGCCGCGCAACCCCTCCCACGCGCGGCGGAACGGCGTCGTCTACCTCACCGAGGAGCGCAAGGTCGACGGGATCGTGCCCGGGCTCGACTCCGGCACGAACGTCGTCCTGCCCGTACTGCACGCGTTCTCCAGGTACGGCGTGCTGGACCGCCGCGCGATGGCCAGGAGCGCCACCCGGTTCATGGACCGGCTCCACGTGCGCGGCGACCGGGACGCCCCTGTCGTCAGCCTGTCCGGCGGCAACCAGCAGAAGGTCCTGCTGGCGCGCGCGCTGGCGCAGGAGCCTCGGCTGCTGCTCCTGGACGAGCCCACCAAGGGCGTGGACATCGGCGTGAAGGCCGAGATCCATCGCCTGCTCCGCCGCCTCGCCTCCGAGCAGGGCATGACCGTCGTGGTCGTGTCCAGCGAGGAGGAGGAGATCCTCGACGTGTCCGATGACGTCGTGACGTTCTCCCACGGGCGCTGCGACGGCGGCACCCAGCTCGCCTCCGAGCTCTCGCTGGTCAAACTCCGGCAGGTCGCGTGGGGGGCGGCATGATCCCCCGCCCCGGGCCCGCCCCCCAAGAAAGGCAACAGAGAACAGTGATGGCCGCCGCCGCGAATGATGTGCTGTCCGAGGGCCGCGAAGCCGTACGGCGGGAAGCGGGCGGCGTGCTGTCGGTCGCCGACCAGCTGGACGACAGCTTCGTGGAGGCCGCCCGCCTGCTCTACGACTGCGAGGGCAAGGTGTTCGTCACCGGGGCCGGGACCTCGGGGGCGGTGGCCCGGCGCATGGCCCACCTGCTGTCCGTCTGCGGCACCCCGGCGCTGTTCATCCAGGCCGCCGACGCGCTGCACGGCACGATGGGAGCCGTCACGGCGGGCGACATCCTGATCGCGATCTCCCGGGGCGGCGGCTCCATGGAGATCAACGACCTGACCACGCGCGTGCGGGAGCGCGGCGCGCGGGTTATCGCCCTGACGGCGGTCACCGACTCCGAGCTCGGGAACCGCGCGGATCTGGTGGTCAAGCTGGAGAGCCCGCCCGGTGTCGACCCGGGCGAGGTGATCGCCATGGGTTCGACCCTCGTCACCGCCGTGTGGGGCGACGCGCTCGCGTACGTGCTGATGAGGCTGCGCGGTTACGGATGGGAGCAGGTGCTGCACAGCCACCCTTCGGGGGCCGTGGGGCAGATCGGCGACGCCCCCGACCCGCTGCCCGCGCTGACCTTCGACGCCGGCGCCGGGGCGGCGGGCGTTCCGGGGGGCGCGCCGAGGGGCACGGTCTGACCATGCCCGTCGTCGCAGGCGTCGACAGCTCGACGCAGTCCTGCACCGTGGAACTCCGCGACGCCGACGGCGGCGCGCTGCTCGGCACCGGCCGCGCCCCGCATCCGGTGACGCACCCGCCGCTCAGCGAGCAGGATCCCGCGGCGTGGTGGCGCGCCCTGGCCGTCGCCCTCGACCATGCCTGCCGGGACGCGGGCGTACGGCCGCGCTCCATCGACGCCGTGAGCGTGACCGCCCAGTGCCACGGCCTGGTGGCCCTCGACGCCGGCGGCCGGGTCCTGCGGCCCGCCAAGCTGTGGAACGACACCACGTCCGCGCCGCAGGCGGCCCGCCTGGTGGCGCGCTACGGGGCACGCGACTGGGTGCGCTCGATCGGGCTGACCCCGACCGCGGCGCTCACCGTCACCAAGCTGGCGTGGCTGGCCGAGCACGAGCCCGGCAACCTGCGGCGCCTCGCCACCGTACTGGTGCCGCACGACTGGCTGACGTACCGGCTGACCGGCGAGCGCGTCACGGACCGGTCGGACGCCTCCGGGACCGGCTACTACGCGGCGTTCGAGAACCGGTGGCGCACCGACCTGCTCGCCGAGCTGGTGTCGCCGGACGTCGACTGGGACGCGGCCGTCCCCCGGGTGCTCGGCCCCGCCGAGCCCGCGGGCCGCGTGCTGCCGGAGGTCGCGGCCGAGCTCGGGCTGCGGCCCGGCGTGCCGGTCGGCCCTGGCGGCGGCGACCAGCATCTCGGCGCCGTCGGTCTCGGTCTCCGGACCGGCGACGTCGCCTACAGCCTCGGCACCTCCGGGGTGGTGCTGTCGGTGAGCGCCGGTCCCGTCTTCGACCCCACCGGCTGGGTGGACGGCGTCGCGGACGCGGCGGGGGGCTACCTGCCGCTGGTGTGCACGCTCAACTCCACCAAGGTCACCGACACCTTCGCCCGCCTGCTGGGGGTCGACGTCGGGGCGCTGGGCGACCTCGCGCTGGCCGCCGACCCCTCGCAGGCGCGGCCGACCCTGGTCGCCTACCTGGACGGGGAACGCAGCCCTGACCTGCCGGACGCCCAGGGGGTGATGGCCGGGCTGACGACCGCCTCGACGCGTGAGGGCCTGGCGCTCAGCGTGTTCGAGGGCGTGATCTTCGGGCTGGTGCGCGGGCACCAGGCGATCGAGGCCGCCGGCGTGCCGACGCCGGGCGAGGTGGTCGCCGCGGGCGGGGGCGCGCGGTCCCTCGCCTACCGGCAGGTGCTCGCGGACGTGCTCGGCCGTCCGGTGATCACACGGGACGCGCCCGAGGCGAGCGCCCGGGGCGCGTGCGTCCAGGCGGCGGCGGTGCTGTCCGGTTCGGCCATCACGGACGTACGCGACGCGTGGTGCCCGCCTCCGGCGGCGACCGTCGACCCACGGCCGGGCGGCTCATCCGCGCTGATGGAGCGTTACCTGCACCTCGCCGAACACGTACGGGCCCACGACGCCTGACACCCCCACCGCCCCGGCCGTCCGACTCGCGCACCAGCCGTTCACCGCCCCTCGGACCCGCGCACCAGCCGTTCACCGATCCGTGCAAAGGAATGGACCCATGACCCTCTACGTCGACTCCGCGGAGCGCTCGGCCGTCGAGCCCCTGCTGGCCACCGGCCTGTTCGCCGGTGTCACCACCAATCCGGCGCTGCTCGCCCGCGCCGGGCTGACCCAGGCCGACCTTCCCGCCGTCTTCGCCTGGGCGACGGGCGCGGGTGCCGGGCACGTCTTCATGCAGACGCTGGGCACCACCGGCGGGGAGATCGTCACCGCGGGCAGGCGGATCCGCGGCCTCGGGCCGGAGGCGGTCGTGAAGATCCCCGCCACACGTGAGGGACTGAGCGCCGCGCGCGTCCTGTCGGACGAGGACGTCCCCGTACTGGTCACCGCCGTCCACCACGCCACCCAGGCGCTGCTCGCGGACGCCGCCGGCGCCCGCTTCATCGCCCCGTACGTCGGCCGCATGACCGACCAGGGCCGCGACGGCGTCGCCGAGACCATCCAGATGCACCGGATCCTGTCGGAAGGGCGCACACGGGAGCTGACCGGGCCGGGGACGCGGGAAGTGCCGGGGCCGGGGACCCTGACCGGGCCGGGGACGCGGGTGCTCGCGGCGAGCCTGCGCTCCCGGGAGGACGTCGCCGCGCTGGCCGCCGCGGGCGTGCCCGACTTCGCGCTGAGCGCCCCGCTGTGCGAGGCACTGCTGGCCGACGAGCCCACCGTCGCCGCCGCCGGCCAGTTCGAGGCCATCGCCGCAGGGCGGAACTGACCACCGGCCGACGTGACCGGGGGCATCCGGCCTCCGGCGAGGGCGTCGCCATAGCACAGGATGGCCGCGGGCTCGCCGATTCGGTTCGTCAAGAAGAGTCGAGTTCATTTCGTTACCTCCTGTTAATATTCGGACGGTGCCAGGCCAGGTGGTGGGTCCGCATTCCGGGTGGCGCGCATTCTTGGCCGCCGATTGGCGGATTGACGGATTGACGCCGAGGCGGCACCCCTATCAGCTATTCGGCGCCGTGCGGGTCACGGGTTTGGGGCAGGCCGAATTCGCGTATCCGCGCGCCGGACCCCACCTGGTGGTACGCCGCTCGCCGCCTCACCGCCGATGGTGCCCGGCGACCGGGTGGCCGAATTCCCACGGCCCTCACCGGGACCCTCGGACCACAACTTCTTTCATGTAATGACAGATTTGATAATTCACCTATACGATCGCCATTCGTGGTTGATGTCGATCATTCAGGCCTCCGGCTGGCCAACGACCTGTTCTTTGTTATGCATGACGACATAACCGGTCGAATGCGGCTGGCCCCCCGGCTGACCGGGCTCGCGCTGGCCGCCGCCCTCGTGGGTGAGCTCATGCTGACCGGACGGGTCACCGTGGGGCTGGCGGCGAGGCAGATACGGCTCGTCCCCGTCGACACGGCGCCGACCGGCGACGCCGTCACCCAGAGCGCCCTGGACCACATCGTCGCCGAGCCCTCGCACCGGTTCCGCACGTGGCTGCAGTTCCTCGCCCGTACGGCGTATGCCGACGTCGCGGCCCGGATGACCGCCGAAGGGCTGCTGCGCCCGGCGAGCGGACGCCTGACGCGGAGGCAGGCGCCGGTCGACCCGAACACCGCCGCGTGGCCCGTCGGGCGGCTCAACCTGGCGATCCAGAGGAGCCAGCCGCTAGACGCCCAGGACGGCGTCCTGCTCGGGCTGCTCACCGTGACCGGCGGCGGCCGGCTCGTCCTGTGGGACCAGAACCCCGCGTACCTGTCCCGGTCGAGGTCCGCCCTTCCCCTGCCCCTGCAGGAGCTGGTCACCCAGACCGAGGCCGCGATCGGCGACTCGGTGATCAGCCGCCGGTGAACCCGCCGCCCCGCGCGCCCGTCCGGACTGTCGCAGGCGCGCGCTAGGGTCCTGCGGTGAGGGACCGCAGATGATTCCGGGGAGCTTACGGTGACCGTGCTCGCGAAGCCCCGCGTGACGGAGGTCGAAGCCTCCGTCGAGCGACTGGTGTTCGTCCGCGATGATGAGTACACGGTCGCGCGCATGAGCGCCGAGGGGCTGAGCGGGTTCGTCGCCTCGGGCCGCGCGCTCGCCGGGGTGCAGCCGGGCGAGACGCTGCGGCTCGCCGGCGACTGGGACGAGCACCCGCGCCACGGCGGCCGCCTGGTGGTCACGCGGTGCGAGCGCGTGGTCCCCTCGACCGTGCGCGCCATCAGGCTGTACCTCGGGTCGGGCCTGATCCGCGGCATCGGGCCGAGGCTCGCCCACGCGATCGTCAGCCACTTCGGCCACGAGACGCTCACGGTCATCGACACCGAGCCTGAGCGCCTCACGGAGGTCGTCAACATCGGCGCCGCGCGGCAGGCGCAGATCGTCCAGGCGTGGGCGGAGCAGAGGGCGGTCGCCTCGCTGATGGTCGTCCTGCAGGGTTTCGGGATCAGCCCGCTGCTCGCGGCCAAGATCTACCAGGTGTACGGCGACGACGCGCACGACGTCCTCGTCTCCGACCCCTACCGGCTGATCGGCCAGGTCAGGGGCATCGCATTCCTCACCGCCGACCGCATCGCGCTGCGATCGGGAGTGCCCGAGAACAGCCCGCGGCGCGTCAAGGCGGCGATCCTCGACAGGCTGGAGACGGCGGCGGCCCGCGACGGGCACTGCTTCCTGCCGCTGCCCGTTCTCGTCGCCCAGGCGGCGAGCCTGGTCGAGCAGGCGGACGAGCTGATCCACCAGGCGGTCGACGCGCTGGTCGCCGAGCGCCGGGTGGTCACCGAGGCGTCGCCGGCCGGCCCCGGCCAGGTGGTGGTGTACTCCAAGGAGCAGCACAGCCACGAGGTCGCGCTGGCGACGCACCTGACCCGGCTGTGGCGGGCCCGCTCGACGCTGCGGCTGCGCGCGTTCGCGGAGGACGACGGACTCGACGAGGACCAGCGGGTGGCAGTCAATCTGGCTCTGACCAGCACCCTGTCCGTCATCACCGGCGGTCCCGGCTGCGGCAAGAGCCACACGCTGAAGGTGCTGGCGGCGACCGTGCGGGCGATGGGCGGCACGGTGACCCTCACCGCGCCGACGGGCAAGGCGGCCAAGCGCCTGTCGGAGCTCACCGGCCTGCCCGCGATGACCGTGCACCGGCTGCTCGCCCAGCAGCCCGAGCGCGAGGAGGGCACGCTGTTCCAGCAGTCCCCCGCCGAGGCCGACCTCATCGTGGTCGACGAGGCGTCGATGCTCGACCTGCGGCTCGCCACCCGGCTGGCGGCCGCGATCCCGGCGGGCAGCCATCTGCTGCTGGTCGGCGACAGCGACCAGCTCCCGAGCATCGGTCCCGGGAGCGTGCTGGCCGACCTGCTGCGCGTGGAGGAGGTCCCGCGCATCCGGCTGACCCGCGTCTTCCGGCAGGCCGAGGACAGCGGCATCGTCCGGGCCGCCCATCGGATCCGGGCGGGCGAGCTGCCCGCGCTGCCGGGCCGGGGCGGCTTCTGGTTCGAGGAGCTGGACGACCCCGACCGGGTGGCCGAGCGGGTGGTCCACCTGGCCACGGAGGCGATCCCCCGCAAGCAGAAGATCGGCGGCGACCAGGTCCAGGTGCTGTGCCCGATGCGCAAGGGCGCCACGGGCACCGCCGCGCTCGGCCGCCGGCTGCAGGAGCGGCTCAACCCCCCGCGCGAGGGCGCGGCCGAGCACTGGTCGGGCCCGTCGGTCTTCCGGGTGGGCGACCGCGTCATGCCGGTCCGCAACAACTACGACAAGGGGGTGTTCAACGGGGAGACCGCCACGGTCACGGCGGTGAGCCCCGAGGAGCGACTGGTCGAGATCCGCACCGACGACGGGGACAGCGTGGAGTACACCTTCGACGAGCTCGACGAGCTGACCCACGCCTACGCGATCAGCGTGCACCGCTCCCAGGGCAGCGAGTATCCCTTCGTGGTGGCGCCGATCGTGGCCGAGGCCGGAGGCGTCATGCTCCAGCGCAGGCTGCTGTACACGCTGGTCACCAGGGCGAGGTCCTGGGTGGTCCTCGTCGGCCAGCGCGAGGCGCTGGAGACCGCGGTGCGCCGGCTCGGCTTCCGCAGGAACACCGGCCTGGCCTCCCGTCTCGCCCTGGGCATGGCCGGCTGACGGGCGCCCGCCGCGCGGGTGCGGCATACGAGCATGGCCTGGTGGTCCTGGCCGCTCCCATGCCACGACACCCGGGGCCTGTCAGCGTGAGGGCGGTTCCGCGCTGATGCCCCTGGACGGCGTCCGGCCGAGCCAGAGAGATCCGATGACTTCGGCTCACTCGTCGGGCAGCCGATTGCGTCGTCTCACCTCTGGACCGATCCAGTCCAGGGCTATGAGCTGTGCGTTCTCTACGGGAGGACCAGGAGCCGTTTCCGGCGCATTACTCAAGTATTGCGTTCACATGTCAGATCCTGTCAGGATGCATGCAAGCGGTCCGATGTTAGCGGCGTGACATTCCCCGCTTCGTGTCTTCTGGTGGCGTTCTGTCGAAACGGAGCCCGATCCCGCAGGGAACGGGCCGTGGAGCTCTCCCTGGTGACGCGGCGCGTGCTCATCGCCGTCCGGCCTGCCCCGGCTTCGATCGCGATCGGCGACGGCCGCCGATCGAGCGTCCGGGCTCTGACCGGCACGACCTCCAGCGGGCGCGACGTGTACGAACAGTCGCTCTTACTCGAAGGAGTTCACGTGGCCGTCTCGCGTCGGAGGTTCATGACTTCCGTGGTGTCCGGGTCTGCTCTGGCGGCGGTGTCGTCGTCGCAACTGGTGTCCGCTCTGACGAGCGCGGCCAGCGCGGCGAGCCCGGTAGGGGATGTGGTCGGGAAGATCACCGTGGGATACCAGGGGTGGTTCGCCGCCCCGGGCGACGGAGCCCCGATCAACGGATGGTGGCACTGGAGCGCGAACATGGGCCAGCCCCCCTCACCCTCCAACACCAC
>NZ_JBEZFH010000181.1:0-15531 GCF_040649355.1 Sphaerisporangium sp. NPDC049002
CAGCCCGACACCGGCAACATGGAGGTCCTCTCCATGTTCGGCGACGAGTGGCAGCGGATCGGGCTGCCGGCCTACCCGTTCCAGCGGGAGCGCTAATGGATCGACCCGCCCGCCGGGCACGCGGCGACGGCGGCCGGTCCCGCCGCCGATCCGGCCGGGGCGGCCGTGCCCGAGCGGGCCGCCGCCCACGTGCGGGTGATGGTCCCGCGCTGGGCCGAGGCCGCGCTGCCCGTCGAGGCGCAGGACCTCACCCGGTGCGTCCTGCTGGCCGACGGCACGGGAGTCGCCGACGCGCTGGCGCGGTCGCTGAGCTCCGCGGGCACCGAGGTGGTGACCGTGCGGGCGGGCGACGCCTTCGCCGAGGTGGCCGGAGGCTACGTCCTCGACTTCGGTTCCCCGGACGACCACACCGCACTGGTGAGCCGGCTCGCCGCCGGCGGGCCGGTTACCATCGTGGACCTGCGCATGCTGGACGGCGGCGGCACCCGCCGCGACCCCGCCGACGCCGTGCTCCCGTTCGCCCGGATGCTGGACGCGTGGGGCAGCGACGGGGCGGGCAGCGCCAGGATCATCCTGGTCACCCAGGGCGGGCAGGCGGTGGCCGACGGCGAGAGCCCCTCGCCAGGCCACGCCGCCGCCGCCACGCTGCCGCTGGTCGCCAACCAGGAGTACCTCAACCTCGACTGCCACGCCGTCGACCTCGACACCCAGGTGGACGCCGCCGGGGCCGCCGAGGCGCTGGCCGCCGAGCTCCGCAGGCCCGCCGCCGACGTGCTGGTGGCCTACCGGGACGGCCGCCGCCACGTACGCGGATACGTCCCGGCGGAGCAGGAGCCGGAGAACGGGACAGAAGGGCCGGGGATCCGGTCCGGCGGGACCTACCTGGTGACCGGCGGGCTCGGCGACGTCGGCCTGCTCGTGGCCGGGCACCTGGTGCGGTCGGGCGCGTCCCGGGTCATCCTCACCAGCCGCGGCGGCGTGCCCGACACCGAGGGCGACCCCCGGTACGAGGGCGTGCGCCGGCTGCGCGCGCTCGGCGCCGAGGTGCTGACCCCGAAGGTCGACGTCACCGACGCGGACGCGATGCGCGCGATGCTCGCCGAGACGCTGCCCGGCGGCGTCCGGCTCGACGGCGTCGTCCACGCCGCCGCCGAGACCGGGCGCGACACCTTCCGCTCCCTGCACGAGCTCGACGCGGGCGCCGTCCGGCGGCACTTCGGCGCCAAGGTGGGCGGGGCCCTGGTGCTGGACGAGGTGGTCCACGAGCTCGGGCTGGAGCGGGTGCCCGACTTCTGCGTGCTGTTCTCCTCGACGTCGTCGCTGCTGGGCGGCATCACCTTCGGCAGCTACGCGGCGGCCAACGCCGCGCTGACCGCCATCGGCTACCGCCGCCACATCAAGTACCAGGACGGGCGGTCGCCCACCCGGTGGGTGACCGTGAGCTGGGACACCTGGTCCTGCACCCTGGAACGCATCGAGGGCGGGATCGGCGCCGCGATGGCCGCCCACTCCATGAGCACCGAGGAGGGCCTGGCCGCCCTGGACCAGGTCCTGGCCGGGCACGGGCCGAGCCTGGTGGTGGCGGCGGGCGGCCTGGACGACCGGCTGCCCCGCGCGACGGCCGCGCCCGAGTCCGCGCCCGGCGACGGCACCCGGTTCCCGCGCCCCGAGCTTCCCCAGCCGTACAGCCCGCCGCTGAGCGCGACCGAACGGGCCCTCGCGGAACTGTGGGCGGACGTGCTCGGCATCGAGCCGGTCGGCACCCGGGACAACTTCTTCGACCTCGGCGGCAACTCCCTGGTCGCCCTGCAGATGCTCGCCCTGGTGAAGAAGCGCTTCGGCATCGCGGTCCCGACGGTCATGCTCTTCGAGGCGCCGACGGTGTACACACTCGCGGGCATCCTCGACGAGAAGGGCGCCGCCGCCCCCCGGCCCGCCCCGGCCCGCGCCACGGCGACGGCGGTGGCGCGCGCCACCGCGACCGTACGGCCGCAGAACCCCGCAGCGGCGCGGGCGGACGACCGGCGCATCGCGATCGTCGGCATGGCCGGGCGCTTCCCCGGCGCGGACGACGTCGGCGCGTTCTGGCGCAACCTGCGGGAGGGCGTCGAGTCGATCAGCTTCTTCTCCGAGGAGGAGCTGCTGGCCTCCGGGGTCGAGCCGGACCTGATCAAGGACCCGTCGTACGTCCCTGCCCGGCCGGTGCTCGACGACATCAGCGGCTTCGACGCGGCGTTCTTCGGCATGAGCCCCCGCACGGCCGCGCTCACCGACCCCCAGCAGCGGGCGTTCCTCGAGGTGTGCTGGCAGGGGCTTGAGCAGGCCGGCTACGCGGCGCCGGAGCACCGGGGCAGGGTCGGCGTGTTCGGCGGCACCAACATCAGCACCTACCTGCTGCAGATGGGCGAGCGCCTCCTGGACGAAGACGAGGGCGTCAGCCACTACGAGATCATCATGGGGAACGACAAGGACGCCCTCACCACGCAGGTCTCCTACCTGTTCGACCTGTACGGGCCGAGCGTGGCGGTGCAGACGTTCTGCTCGACCTCCCTGGTGGCGGCGCACCTCGCGGTGCAGAGCCTGCGCAACGGCGAGTGCGAGCTGGCGCTGGCCGGCGGGGTGTCGATTCGGGTCCCCGACCGGGTGGGGCACCGGTTCGGGCCGGGCGGCATGGAGTCGCCCGACGGCCACGTGCGCACCTTCGACGCGCAGGCGCGCGGCAGCATGTTCGGCGACGGAGCCGCCGTGGTCGTGCTCAAGCGGCTCTCCGACGCGCTGCGCGACGGCGACCACGTCTGGGCCGTGATCCGCGGCTCGGCGATGAACAACGACGGCGCGCTCAAGGTCGGCTACACCGCGCCCAGCGTCGTCGGCCAGGCCCGGGTGATCGCCGACGCCATGGCGGACGCCGGGGTCACCGCCGAGGACATCAGCTACATCGAGGCGCACGGTACCGCGACCGAGCTGGGCGACCCGATCGAGGTCGCGGCGCTGACCCGCGCGTTCGGCCCGACCAGGGACAAGCAGTACTGCCCGATCGGGTCGGTGAAGACCAATATCGGGCACCTGGACCGCGCGGCGGGGGCGAGCGGGCTCATCAAGACCTCGTTCGCGCTGAGCGACAAGGTGATCCCGCCCAGCCTGCACTACACCAGCCCCAACCCCGAGATCGACTTCGAGGACAGCCCGTTCTACGTCAACGCCGAGCTGTCCCCCTGGCGCACCCGAGAGGGGCGTCCGAGGATCGCGGGGATCAACTCGCTCGGCATGGGCGGCACCAACGTCCACATGGTGGTCGAGGAGGCTCCCGCCCGGCCCGCCGCCGCGCGGGCGGACTCCGCGTCCTCCCGCCGGTACCAGGTGCTGCCGATCTCGGCGCGGAACGCCACCGCCGCCGGCCAGGCGTGCGAGCGCCTCGGGGAGCACCTGCGCGCCGAGCCCGGCACGCGGCTGGCCGACGTGGCGTACACCCTGCAGGTCGGGCGCAAGACGTTCGAGCACCGCCGGGCCGCGGTCGCCGCCTCCGTCGAGGAGGCCGTGGCCGCGCTGAGCGGGGAGTCGGCGGAGGGCGTGCTGAGCCGCGTCGACACCGTCCAGGGACGCCCGGTGGCGTTCCTGCTCGCCGGGGTCGGCGAGCAGTATCCCGGAATGGCGGGCGAGCTCTACCGGCGCGAGCCGGTGTTCCGCGCCGCCCTCGACGAATGCCTTGAGCCGCTCCGCGAGGCGTTGCCGGACGTGGACCTGAACGACCTGCTCGCCGGCGAGCGCGGCGGGGGCCTCGGCCTCGCCGCCCTGCTGGGGCGTGGGGGCTCCGGCGGCGCCGACGGGCGGGTCTCCGCCCTGGAGCGCACCGAGGTCGTCCAGCCCGCGCTGTTCGCCCTGGAGTACGCGCTGGCGCGCACGCTGATGGCCTGGGGCGTGACCCCGAGGATCATGCTGGGCTACAGCCTCGGGGAGTACGTCGCGGCCTGCCTCGCCGGAGTGCTGTCGCTGCCGGACGCCCTGGCGCTGGTGGCGCACAGGGCGAGGCTGATCTCGAAGGTCCCGGCGGGCTCGATGGCCGCGGTGTCCCTGCCCGCGGGCGAGCTGCGCCGCCGGTTCCGGCTGGAGGAGCGCGGCCTGGACATCGCCGCCGTCAACGGCCCGCAGGTCGCGGTCGTCGCCGGCCCCGTGGAGCCGATGGAACGGCTCGTCGCCGACCTGCGGCGCGCCGAGATCGCGTGCCGGCCCCTGGAGACCACGCACGCGTTCCACTCCAGGATGCTCACGCACCTGAGCAGCGAGCTCACCGACTGGGTGAAGGCCAACGTGCGGCTCAACCTTCCGGAGCTGCCGTACATCTCCAACCTGACCGGTGAGCTCGCGCACGCCGACCTGGTGTGCGACCCCGCGTACTGGGCCCGCCACATGTGCGGGACGGTCCGGTTCGCGGCCGGGATCGACACCCTGCTCGCCGATCCCGAGCTGGCCGTGGTGGAGATCGGCCCCGGCCAGTCGCTCGGCGCCCTGATGCGGGGCGCGGGCTGCCCGCCGCAGCGGTGGCCGCTGATCCTCAACGCGCTGCCCGGCGGGAGCGACGGCCGCCCCGGCGACGCCGTGCTCGCCGGCTGCCTCGCCCGCCTGTGGCTGGTCGGCGCCGAGATCGACTGGACCGCCTACCACGGCCGCCACACCGATGCGGAACCCGGCGACCTCGCCGGGCTGCCGGGCCGGGTCCCGCTTCCCACCTACCCGTTCCAGCGGCACCGCTACTGGATCGACCCCCCGGCCCGCACCGGCCGCCGGAGCCGTACGGGCGCGCTCGCGCTGCCGGGGGAGGCCCCCGATCCCGCCGACCTGTTCGAGGCGATCACCAGCCTGCCCAAGCTCCCCGAGGAGCAGTGGCTGTACCTGCCGGTGTGGCGGCAGACCTCGGCGCCCGCGCCGAGTGAGCGGCAACCCGCCTCGTGGCTGGTCTACACCCGCGAAGGGGTGGCCGACGACGTGCTCGCCGAGCTGCGGCGGGAGGTCGCGGAGACCGGGGCGTCCATCAGCCTGGTACGGCCCGGCGAGGCGTACGCCGCGACCGGCGACGGCTACACGCTCAGGCCGGGCAGCGTGAAGGACACGCTCGCGTTGCTGCGCGACCTGCGCACCGCCGACCGGCCGTTGGAGCGGGCGGTCCACCTGTGGACGCTCGGCGCGGCACCCGGCGACTCCACCGTCCAGTACGGCCTGCACACCCTGGTCGCCCTCGCCAGGGCGGCGGCCGAGTCCGGGACCGACGACTGGTCGCTGGACGTCGCCGTCTCCGGCACCCAGCAGGTGCTGCGCGACGACGTGTCCGACCCGGATGGCGCGACGCTGATGGGCCCGTGCCTGGTGATCCCCCTGGAACATCCGAAGGTGGCCACCCGGCTCGTCGACGTCGCGGCGGCCCCGGCCGGACCCGTGATCGCCGGCCTGGTCGCCGAGCTGCGCCGGCCGATGACCGACCGTACGGTCGCGCTGCGGCACGGCCGCCGCTGGGTGCCCGGCTACGAGACCATGGCGCCGTCCGCACCCGACACCGGCGTGCTGCGGGAAGGCGGCGTCTACCTGGTCACCGGCGGGCTCGGCGGCATCGCGCTCGGCATGGCCGAGCACCTCGCCCGTGACTGCCGGGCCAAGCTGGTGCTGCTCGCCCGTCGCGGGCTGCCGCCGCGCGAGGACTGGGCCGGCATCCTCGCAGGAGGACCCGGCGCGGAGGCGTACGACGAGGACACCCGGCGGCGGGTGGCCCGCGTCGGCGAGATCGTCGCGCTCGGCGCGGAGGTCGAGATCGTCACCGGCGACGTGAGCAGCACGCAGGACGTACGGAGCGCGGTCGAGGTGGCAAGGGAGCGCTTCGGCGCGCTGCACGGCGTGCTCCACGCCGCAGGAGTCCCGGCCATGGGACTGATGCAGTTCAAGCGCCCCGAAGAGCTGGACGCGGTGCTGGCCCCGAAGATCGCCGGCACGCTGGCCATCGCCGAGGCGCTGCGGATCGGCGAGCCGGACGAGATCGAGCTGGACTTCCTGGTGCTGTTCTCCTCGATCACCTCGGCGACCGGCGGCGGCCCCGGCCAGGTGGACTACTGCGCCGCGAACGCCTTCCTGGACAGCTGGGCGTACCGGCTCGCGGACTCCGGCCGCCGGGTGATCTCGGTCGACTGGGGCGAGTGGACCTGGAACGCCTGGGAGGCGGGCCTGGCCGGGTACGACGACGAACTGCAGAAGTTCTTCAGGGAGAACCGGGCCCGCGTCGGCATCGGGTTCGAGGACGGCTGGCGGTCCCTGCTGCGGGCGCTGGCCTCGCGGGAGCCGAGGGTGGTGGTGTCCACCCAGGACTTCCCGACGGTCGTCCTCGGCAGCTCGCGGTTCAACCTGGAGGCGGTGACCTCGCCCGCCATGAGCGGCGGCGGCGAGCGGCACCCCCGTCCCGAGCTGGTCACCTCCTACCAGGAGCCCTCGGGCGCCACGGAGGAGACGATCACGGCGATCTGGTGCGAGTCGCTCAGGCTCGACCGGGTCGGGGTGCTGGACAACTTCTTCGAGCTCGGCGGGAACTCGCTGCTCGGCGTCTCGATCGTGGCCGCCCTGCGCCGCGAATTCGAGCTGGACGAGCTCCCGCCGCACATCCTCTACGAGGCGCCGACCGTGGCCGCGCTCGGCGCGACCATCGAGGCCCTCACCTCGGGTGCGGCCCCGGCGTTCGAGAACGCAGACGGCGGCAGCCAGGTACGCGCGCAGCTCCGCCGCTCGGGCCTCGAAGCCTCGGCGGCCCGCAGGCGCGGCCGATAGCACCACCACCAGCAAGGGCGCCGGCATGCCGGCACGGCAGTGAACGACGAGAAACGGAGTGGTCATGACGGTTATCGGCGTAGTGGGCGCGGGTGTCATGGGCGTCGGGGTCGCCCAGAACCTGGCGCAGACCGGGCACGAGGTGATCCTGGTCGACAAGGACGAGACGATCCTCAAGGAGGCGCTGGCCACCATCAGGCACAACAGCCGCATGAGCCGGCTGATGGGCGGCCCCGCCCTCGACCCCGACGAGGTGCTGTCGAGGATCACCACCGCCGTCGGCGCCGAGGGGGCGGCCAAGGCCGACGTCGTCATCGAGAACGTGACGGAGAACTGGGACGTCAAGCGGGAGGTCTACGAGACGCTCGACGCGGTCTGCGGACCGGACACCGTCTTCGTCGTCAACACCTCCGCGATCCCGATCACCAAGGTCGGGGCCGTCACCGGGCGGCCGGAGAAGGTCATCGGCGTCCACTTCATGAACCCGGTGCCCGCCAAGCCGGCGGTCGAGCTGATCCCCGGCTTCCACACCTCGCAGGACACCATCCAGCGCACCAGGGACCTGCTGACCGCGATGGGCAAGAAGGCCATCGACGTCAAGGACTCGTGCGGATTCGTCTCCAACCGGGTGCTGATGCTCACCGTCAACGAGGCGGCCTTCCTCGTACACGAAGGCGTGGCCGACGCCGCGTCGGTGGACGAGGTGTTCCGCAGCTGCTTCGGGCACCCCATGGGCCCGCTGGAGACCGCCGACCTGATCGGCGTCGACACGATCCTCTACAGCGTGGAGGTGCTGTACGAGCACTACGCCGACAGCAAGTACCGGCCGTGCCCGCTGCTGAAGCAGATGACCGACGCCGGGCTGCACGGCCGCAAGACCGGCCGCGGCTTCTACACCTACGACGGCGCCAGCCGGCCCGTCGGCTCGACCCTCTGACCGCTCGTCCTTCTCGCACAGACAATCAAGGGAGTCATCAGATGTCAGACATCGCCAAGGCCCAGATCCTCGACTTCGTCCGCAGCCGCTACCCGCAGGCGGAGATCACCGAGTCCCAGGACATCTTCGCGCTCGGGTTCGTCAACTCGCTGTTCGCCATGGAGCTGGTGATGTTCGTCGAGAAGGCGTTCGGCGTCACCATCCCGAACGAGGAGCTCCGCATCGACAACTTCCGGACCGCGGACTCGATGTCCGACCTGGTGGCCCGGCTGTCGTCGGACCTCGCCGTCCAGGTGTGACGATGGCGACCCCGGCACAGATCGCGACGGACGCCGCGACGGACACGGTCCAGGTCGTGGACCGGCGTTCCGCACGCGCGTTCGTCGACACCCACATCGCTCCGTACGCCGACGCCTACGACCAGAAGGGGCGCGTACCCGAGGAGCTGCTGGACCGGATCGCGGAGGCGGGCCTGTGGGCCCCCTTCCTGCCGCCCGAGGCGGGCGGAGCCGGGATGGACATGGTGACCCTCGGAGAGGCCCACGAGGAGGTGGGACGCGGCTGCTCGTCGGTGCGCAGCCTGCTCACGGTTCACACGATGGTGTCGTGGGCCGTGCAGCGGTGGGGCACTCCGGCCCAGCGCGAGCGGTGGACGCCGGCGCTGTGCCGGGGGGACGTCCTCGGGGCGTTCTGCCTGTCGGAGCCCGGCGCGGGCAGCGACGCCTCGGGGATCACCTCCACCGCCGCCGAGTCCGGCGGCGGCTGGGTGCTCAACGGGGTCAAGAAGTGGATCACCGGCGGTCAGCGGGCGGACGTGTACCTGGTGTTCGCCAGGACCGCGTCCAGCATCGGGGCCTTCCTGGTCCCGAGGGACGCTCCGGGGGTGCAGGTCCGCCCGATCGACGACATGCTCGGAACCCGCGCGTCGATGCTCGCGGAGGTGTCGTTCCAGGACGTCAGGCTCGACGGGGACGCGCTGCTCGGCCCCAGCGGGTTCACGGCGGGCATGGTGCTGACCGGCACGCTCGACCTCGGGCGCTACAGCGTGGCCGCGGGTTCGGTGGGCATCATCCAGGCCTGCCTGGAGGCGTGCGCCACCTACACCGCGCGCCGCGAGGTCGGCGGGTCGGTCCTGCGCGACCGGCCCCTCATCCAGGCGAAGCTGTCCGACATGATCACCGACGCGCGGGCGGCCCGTCTGCTGTGCGCCGAGGCCGGACGGCTCAAGGACGCCGGAGAGGCGTCCACGCTCATGGCCACCTGGGTGGCCAAGTACTTCGCGTCCACCGCCGCCGCCAGGCACGCCTCGGAGGCGGTCCAGATCCACGGCGCCAACGGATGCGGTCCTGACTATCCCGTGGCGCGCTTCTACAGGGACGCGAAGGTGATGGAGATCATCGAGGGCAGCAACGAGATCCAGCGGATCACCATCGCTGGGCAGGTGGACAGGGAGCTGATGTGATGAGCGTGGCCCAGGAGAGCGTCGTCGTCCTCCCCGAGAAGCCGGTGCAGGGACGCGTCAAGTGCATCGTGTGGGACCTCGACAACACCCTGTGGGACGGGGTGCTGCTGGAGGACGGCGACGTCACCGTACGGCCGTCGGTCGTGGCCCACATCCGGCGGCTGGACGCCATGGGCGTCCTGCACTCCATCGCCAGCAAGAACGACCACGACGCGGCCGTCGGGAAGCTGAGGGAGCTCGGGCTTGAGGAGCTGTTCCTCTACCCGCAGATCAACTGGAACGCCAAGTCCGACTCGATCCGCAGGATCGCCAAGGCGCTCAACCTCGGGCTCGACGCGTTCGCGTTCGTCGACGACCAGGAGTTCGAGCTCGCCGAGGTCGCCCACGAGGTGCCGGAGGTGACCCGCGTCGACGTCGCCGGCCTGGACGAGGCGCTGGCCCAGCCGCTGTTCATCCCCCGCTTCGTCACCGACGAGTCCGCGCAGCGCCGCGTGATGTACCAGGGGCAGATCGCCAGGGACGAGCTGGAGGACGGGTTCGTCGGCACCAACGAGGAGTTCCTCGCGGGCCTTCAGATGGCGTTCACCATCGCGCCGGCCCGCCGCGAGGACCTTCAGCGGGCCGAGGAGCTGACGGTGCGGACCAACCAGCTCAACTCGACCGGGCGTACGTACTCCTATGAGGAACTGGACGAGCTGCGCGACTCCCCGGACCACCTGCTCCTGGTCGCCTCGCTCACCGACCGGTTCGGGAGCTACGGGAAGATCGGGCTCGCCCTGGTGGAGAAGGACGAGAAGGTCTGGCGGCTGTGCATGATGCTGATGTCGTGCCGCGTGATGTCCCGGGGGGTCGGCATGGTGATGCTCAACCACATCATGCGCCTCGCGGACGAGGCGGGCGTCGCCCTCCAGGCCGACTTCGTGGAGACCGGCAGGAACCGGATGATGCAGATCACCTACGCCTTCGCGGGGTTCCGCGAGGCGAGCAGGGACGGCGCCCACGTGGTGCTGGAGGCCGACCTCACAGGCGTGCAGCCCCCGCCGCCTTACGTCCAGCTTGAGATCCTTTGATGAGGCAGACATGACCGTCAATGACCTGACGAGCAGTGATGTGATGGCTCGGTGGCTGCCGTTCCGAGGCCAGACCGGGGCCGAGCCGACCGCGCTCGCGCTGTACTGCCTGCCGCACGCGGGCGGCGCGGCCTCGGCCTTCCGGGTGTGGCAGCGCAAGGTGCCGGGGGTGGCGGTGCTGCCGGTGCAGCCGCCCGGCAGGGACAACCGGCTCAGGGAGACGCCCTACGAGCGCATGGGGCCGCTGGTCGCCGACCTCGCCGACGTCGTGCTCGCCGACCTGGCGCTCGGCCCCGAGGGCCGCAGGTACGCCGTCTACGGGCACAGTCTCGGCGCGCTCGTGGGCTTCGAGCTGCTGCGGGAGATCCGCCGCCGCGGCGGGCCGGAGGCGGCGCACCTGTTCGTCTCCGGGTCGGTCGCCCCGCACCTGTCGTACGAGATCGGGCCGTTCGTCCGGGACATGACCCGGCCCGAGGTGGTGGACATGCTGCGCAAGCTCGGCGGGACGCCGGAGTGGCTCCTGGCGGACCCGGGGGTGCTCGACATGATCCTTCCGGCCGTGCAGGCCGACTTCACCATCAAGGAGACCTACGAGTACCAGGAGGGGCCGCCGCTGGACGTCCCGATCACGGCCATGCCGAGCGCCGAGGACCCGAGGGTCGACCGGCGCCTGGTCGACGGCTGGGAGGAGCACACCTCACGCCGGTTCGCCCTGCACCCCTTCCTGGGCGGCCACTTCGCGGTCTTCGAACAGGCGGCCCTCACCCACAAGTACATCACCGAGGCCCTGAGAAGATGACCACCACCGGGCCCCGGGTCCAGGGGCTAACCCTCGACCGAGACGCGGAGAAGCCGACCGCGACCGGGCCCTGGGTCTCTCGCATCCACCTCGACCGAGACGCGGAGAAGACGACCGGGCCCCGGATCTTCCGGGTTCACCTCGATCAGCCCGACGACTCGCGGTGGTGGCGGATGCTCTCCGACACCGAACGCGAGCGGGCGTCACAGCTCGCGAGCCCCACCGAGAAGCACCGTTTCACGATCGCGCACGCCGCGCTCCGCGCCATCCTCGGCCGGCTGTGCGGCGTGCGCGCCTCGCGTCTCGCCTTTCACACCGAGGCCGGGGGACGGCCGTACCTGGCGCTGCCGGACGGCCGTCCCCCGCTCGACTTCAACCTGTCCCACTCGGGGGAGTGGGCCCTGGTGGCGGTGACGCCGCCGGGCTCGCGCGTGGGCGTCGACATCGAGCTGATCCGCCCGGATCTCGACTGCCTGGAGATGGCCGGTCGCATGTACCAGCCCGCGGAGGTCGACCGCCTGCACCACACCGACCCGGCGGCCCGCCACACCGAATACTTCGCCCTCTGGAGCGCCAAGGAGGCCTACGTCAAGGCCATCGGCGTCGGGCTCACCGGGCTCAGAGACGTCCTGGTGAACCGAGAAGCCGACGCACCCCACGGCACCGTGCTCTCGCGTACCCACCCCGGCGCGCTGTGGCCGGTCCGCTGGCTCGACGCAGCCCCCGGCTACTCCGCCGCCCTCGTCACCGGCCCGGACAGGCGGCAACCCCCGCGTTCCTGCGGCATATGACCTGACCGTGGCGACATTCGGCTGCCCCGACACGAGGCGTCCGTCGACCTGTGCTGGATTCTTATCCGGGCTCACACGTGAAAGGCATTCCATACCTCGATCTTGATGTGGGAATGTCCGCTTCGCGGAATATGTAACTTCCGACATGAATAAGGTAGATTCGCCGATCATGCTGCCAATCGCCGGCGGAGGGATGGGGTGGCTCCGCCGGTCATCGGTGCCTGGTCCCGCGTATGGCGGCCCTTGCCTATGACGGACTCGGTTCCGATGTCCTACGGGGATCGATCTAGGGGACGGTTCGATGAAGCCATACTTACGGCGCCTTCGCGGCGCGACTCTGCCCTTGTTACTCACGACGCTGGCCATCCTCGGGACGCTGATCACGCCGAACACGGCGCAGGCGGCGGCGTACGCCGGCGGTGGGAAGGTCGCATGGACGTACGTGTCGTTGACGCATCCCAAAAAGTCCTACTGGGACAGTTCGGAAGACGCGCCGGTGGGGACGGGCGTGAAGCCCGCCGGCATCTTCCGGTCTTTCTTCCGGATGGACACTTCCAAGGTCATCGGAAAGCACATTCTGCGGGCTATTTTCAGCGCCTATCAGAACAGCGGACCTTGCGAGCCTAATGTCGAGTTGTGGGTGACCGAGGAGATCACCCCCAAGACGACCTGGCTGAAGCAGCCGAAATGGCTCAAGAGACTCGACGCCGGTACTGCTTCCGACCCGTACGGTGGCTGTTTCTTCGGTTGGACGGTAACCGACCTCGTCACCGAGGCGGCTGCTCGCGGAGACCGGTACATCACCTTCGGCCTGCGTTCCGCCCACGAGACAGGGCCCCGCGAACTGCACGTGTTCGAGAGCGATGTGGCATCCGACCCATATTTCGGGAAGCTACCCAGTCCATGGCTGCACATCGACTACAACACCGCCCCCCATGTGCCCTCCGAGTTGCGGGCCTGGTCGGACACGTTCGGAGTCGGCTGCTCCAGCAGTGGAGTGCCCACCGGCGACGGTGGATACGTCAGAACGACGACTCCGGCGCTCAGCGCCAAGTTCACCGACGAGGACGAAACCTGGCAGCAGATTCGCGGACGGTTCCAATGGGCGGTGCCAGGAGGGGACACCCTCGGCGAATTCGTCACCGAGTTCACCTATGTCGGCTCCACGCAGCGCATCTGCGTCCCATCCGGGGCCCTCGCCGACGGAGGCACATACGTGTGGCGCGTGCGGGCCGAGGACCAATATCAGCCGGCTGGCTCGATTGAGTTCGGTAGCGAGGTAGGTGAATGGAGCCCGTGGCAGGCGTTCACGGTCGACGTCACGCCACCAGGGCAGCCGGTGGTGTCATCGACCGCCTACCCCGAGAAGGTGGTTGGGGCACGAGTAGGAACCCCCGGTGAGTTCCTGTTCGCGCCCAACGGCGCCTCCGACGTCGTCAGCTACCAGTACAGCATCACGCCCGCTGGTCCCGCGGGCACCGTGGCAGCCGGGAGCGACGGGACGGCCATCGTGACGTTCACCCCGACCCGCGATTTGCCGATGAAGCTGACGGTCAGCAGCACCGACCGTGCCGGAAACCGCAGCCCGACCAAGGTGTACGAGTTCAGAGCCGTCCGCAACCCCGCGCCCACCGTCTCCTCGACGGTGTATCCACAGAACCAGTACGGCGGCGGCGTCGGCATACCCGGCGAGTTCACCTTCGCGCTCAACGGCGCGCAGGATGTCGTCAGGTACAGCTATCGGCTCAACGGAAGCCTCGTAGAGGTGCCGGTCGGCGAGGACGGTACGGCGAAGGTGACCGTGACACCGGACACGGCCGACGAGAACGTCCTGTCCGTGTCCACTGTGGACAAGTTCGGCTATTCAAGCCTTTCCCGTACCTACATCTTCTTCGTCAATACCCCGCCCCCCACTTCGAGCCCGGTCCCGCAGCCCTAGCGGCCCACCACGCGCGGAACGATCAAGGCCCGGGTCGGGAAACGCTCCTGACCCGGCGCCCCGCCGGTGATCGGCCTCCCTGCGCCCCCGTGAGACGATTGCTCGGCTCGGCGGCCCTGTGCTACGGGTGGGATGGCCATCGACTGACCTCGTGATCTCACCGCGAGGGCTCCTCGGAAATGAGGCGCTTGCCCAGCCGTTGCGCCGGAGCCTCCACGAAACGCCACGTCAGCGCGCTGAGTCCGAACAGCAACCCAACTACGCCGACCAGAGCGACCAGCGGTACGGCCAGCGGTTCGAGCCAGAACCCTGACACGGACAGGGACTGGCTCGCGTTGAATCAATCGCCAAGGCTCGATCGCACGGCGCGGAGTTCCTTTCGGAGGTCCTCCCAGGGAAATGATGCGGCGCCCGGGGCTCCTGAGTCGGGTTGGGGGAGGTTGTCGAAATCGAGGAGGACGGTGACTCCCGACGCCCGGAGCAGCTTGATGCTGACCGGGAAGGCCGGATGGCGGGCGAGTGCGACGTTGGGCCACGGGAACGCGATGATCGGCAGGCCGAGGCCGAGGGCTTCGTTCAAGAGGCCGAGTGCGGGAGTGTCGCTGATTCCCTGCGCCCACTTGTCGCGTTCGCACGCTCCGACTGCGCCGCGATCTTGGCCTGCGTGCCTGCGCTGAGCTCTGCGGCAGAGAAGACGACGCCACGCGCGGAACCGTGCTTTCGCGTCCTGCCGGCCGCAGGTGGTCAGGTTCCCGCTGCCGGCACGATGCGGTCGAACAGATGACGCCTAGCCGGTGACGGTGACGCGGTTGACGGCCGGCGGGGCGATCGGCGAGTGCGCGCCCAGGTAGGCGACCAGCGCGTCGATGTCCAGCGGCCCGCTCCACAGGTTGGTGCCTTCCTTGAAGACGCTGAAGCCGCCGCCACCACCGACGATGAGGTTGTTGCCGGCGACCCTGATCTGCTGGGCGTCCGTGACCGGAGTCCCGTTGATCTTGATGTTCGACACATGCGAGCCGACCGGCTGCGACCGGTTCACGGTGTAGGTCAGCGAGGCCGACGAATGCAGGATGCGCACGATCGAGCCGCCGCTCTGCCACTGCTGCTCCAGCAGGGCGTCGAGCTGGGCGCCGGTCAGCGTCACGACCTGCAGGAGGTTGTTGAACGGCTGCACGGTGAAGGCCTCGCCGTACGTCACGACGCCGTCGCCCTCGGACCCCTTCTGGGCGTAGACCAGGTCGTCGCGGACGCCACCCGCGTTCATCAGCGCGATCTCGGCGTTGCCGCCCGTCTTGGTGGCCTCCAGCTGGGAGTCGGCGATCAGGTTACCGAGGGCCGTCTCACCGGAGGGCCCGGACTTGCGGTCGACGTCAGCAGTGATCTTGCCGATGGGCTTGTCCGCGATCTGCGCGACGCGGGCCTTCCAGGTGTCCACCAGCTTCGTGATGTCCGGGTCCGGCGTGACGTCGCGGGTGACCACGTGGTTGTCGGCGACGACCGAGGAGCGGACGACCTCGCCGGTCTTCTTGTCCACCTGGAAGTCGATCGAGGTCAGCACGCGGCCGAACGAGGAGCCCTGGGTGTAGAAGCGGTCCTGGCCGGAGGGGTCCTTGGTCTTGCAGATGTAGGCCTCGTGGGAGTGGCCCATGACGACCAGGTCGACGTCCGAGCTGAGGCCCTGGGCGATGCGGGTGCCCGCGCCCGGGGTGACCGGGCAGGCGTCCGGGCTCTG
>NZ_JBEZFH010000182.1:0-15517 GCF_040649355.1 Sphaerisporangium sp. NPDC049002
TGCGGGAGATGCTGCCGGTCGTGTACGACCCGACGATCGCCGAGGCGATCAGGAGCTACAGCCACGAGTACCGCAGGCCGCGCGGCGTCTACCTGCTTCTTCGTCCCGGAGAACGGTCGGTGGCAGTACATCAAGGACAACTCCCGTAAGAAGGGTGTCGGCGACCTGCTGAACAAGGCCCTCCACGAGCTGGAGCTGGCCAACTCCAGGGCGCTGGAAGGCGTCCTGGAGCACATCGACTTCACCAAGAAGGTCGGCCAGTCCACGATCCCGGACAAGCGGCTCCAGCAACTCGTCGACCACTTCGACCGCTACCGCCTGGGGAACGACGACTTCGAGTTCCCCGACCTGCTCGGCGCCGCGTACGAGTACCTGATCGGCCAGTTCGCCGACTCGGCGGGCAAGAAGGGCGGCGAGTTCTACACCCCGCGTGGCGTCGTCCGCATGATGGTCCGCCTGATTAAGCCCGGTCCGAACATGCGCGTCTACGATCCCTGCTCCGGCTCGGGCGGCATGTTGATCCACGCCAAGGAGTACGTCGAGGAGCACGGCCGGAACCACCGTGACCTGACCCTGTGCGGCCAGGAGTACAACGGCGGCACCTGGGCCATCTCCAAGATGAACATGATCCTGCACGGCGTGCTCAACGCCGACCTGCGCAACGACGACACCCTGGCCAACCCGCTGCATACGGAGGGTGGTTACCTCACCCACTTCGACCGGGTGCTCACCAACCCGCCGTTCTCGCAGAACTACAACCGCGAGGGCATGGAACACCCCGAGCGGTTCTCCAAGTACGGCTGGGCTCCCGAGACGGGCAAGAAGGCCGACCTGATGTTCGCCCAGCACGTGCTGGCGGTGCTGAAGGCGGACGGCCTCGGCGCCATTGTCCTGCCGCACGGTGTGCTGTTCCGTGGCGGCAAGGAGAAGGACATCCGCGAGGGCATCATCAAGGACGACCGCCTGGAGGCGGTGATCGGCCTCGCCCCGAACCTCTTCTACGGCACCGGCATCCCGGCCTGCGTCCTGATCCTGCGCGGTACGGCGCGGCGGCCGGAGGAGCGTCGCGGCAAAGTGCTGTTTATCAACGCCGACCGCGAGTACACGTCCGGCCGGGCGCAGAACTACCTGGACCCCCAGCACGCGGAGAAGGTGGTCTCTGCCTTCGAGGAGTACCGCGACATCCCCGGCTTCGCCCGCGTCGTGGAGATCGAGGAGTTGAAGGAGAACGACTTCAACCTCAACATCCGCCGGTACGTGGACAACACCCCGCCGCCCGAGCCGCAGGACGTACGGGCTCACCTGCACGGCGGCGTCCCCAAGGCCGAGGTTCGCGACAAGGCCCACCTGTTCGCCGCGTTCGACATCGACCCGGCCACGCTCTTCGCGGAGCGGGACGCGGACTACTACGACTTCCTGCCCGAAGGCTGGCAGCGCACGGCTGAACGCCTCCCGTCGCTGGCCGAGCCGGCCGAGGCGAGGCTCCGTGAGGCGTTCTCGGACTGGTGGTCGCGACACAGCAAGCGCCTGGTCGAACTGCCGGAAACCCACAAGGTCATGGAGATCCGGGCCGAACTGCTGGAGTCCTTCGTCGCGGAACTGAAGCCCCTCGGCCTGCTCGACCGCTTCGAGCTGGCTGGCGTGGTAGCCGCCTGGTGGGGCGAGACCCAATACGACATCAAGGCACTCTCCCTGAACGGCTTCACGGGCGTAGTCGAAGGCTGGCTCACCACCATCGAGAGCGCCTTCGCCCTCGATGTGGAAGAAGCCGAATACTGGGACAAGCAGAAGATCGCCGCCGAGAAACGCAAGGCCCGCGACCACCGCGTCGTCCCGAAGCTCATTCCCGAATACCTGGCCGAACTGGAGGAGGCAGAGGTCCGCTACGCCGAGTTGAACGCCCAGCTCAAGGCAGCGACGGCCAAGCCCAGCGAGGAGGACGAGGATGCAGAAGAGCCCGAGGAGACGATCTCACCGGCCGACCTTAAGCGCCTCAAGTTCGACGTCACCGCTGCCCGCAGCGAGGCGATTCGCCTTTACGACGACTTCATCCACCGCCTCCGCGAGGCCATTGACGCATTAAAGGACGACACCCGCAACGACCTCGTTCTCAACGTCTTCCGCGACGCCGTCCGCACCCGTCTCGACTCCCGCACGGCCACTGCCCGCCGAGCCATCGAAGCCGCCTTCAAAACCTGGGCCGACAAGTATGCGACGACTTTGCGCGAGCTTGAAGTGCAGCGCGAAGCTTCCGCTTTCCGTCTTGAGAATTACCTGAAGGAGCTCGGCTATGTCTGAGGTAAGCATTTGGCCGATGCGTAGAGTGGGAGACATATTCTCTATCAAAGCAGGAATCACATTAGGCCCGCACCGTCAAGCGAAAGCTGCTGGCAGTGGCTACCTCAGGGTTGCTAACGTTCAGCGAGGTCGAATCGATAAGTCCGACATTGCCTTGTTGAACGCTTCGCTCGCTGAGCGGCGACACTATAGGCTCTCCGCCGGAGATCTGCTTGTAGTAGAGGGGCATGCGAACCCGGGGGAGATTGGCCGTTGTGCATTGGTCCAGCAGGCTGATGAGGGGCTGCTCTATCAAAATCATCTTTTTAGGCTTCGCTCAAATGAGGTCTGGCCGAATTTTGCAGCCGCCTGGCTTAACTCCGAGGCGGCGCGCGATTATTGGCGGACTGTTTGTGCAACAAGCTCCGGGCTATATACGGTAAACTCGCGCCAGCTCGTCGCAATGCCTTTTCCTGACGTCCCGGTCGGGGAGCAGCGGCGGATCGCGGAGATCCTCGACACGCTAGACGCTCAGCTCTCGAACTCTCAGGCGCTAATCGAAAAATTCTCTGTAATTGATCGAGGCTTGCTTCAATACACTCTTTGGGAAGGGATGCGTGTCGCCTCGGCGGGAGGGGCGTGGAGGTGGGGCCTTGTAGGAAACGTCGGTGAAGTTAAGCTGGGGCGACAGCGCTCTCCGCAGCATGAGTCGGGCCGTCACATGCGTCCCTATCTTCGTGTGGCCAACGTGTTTGATTCTTACATTAACTACAGTGACGTCTTGGAGATGAACTTCACTCCAAGGGAGCAGGATACTTACAGTCTTCGGCGGGGCGACATCCTCTTGAATGAGGGGCAGAGTCTGGAGCTCGTGGGCCGAAGTGCGATCTTTGACGGCCCGTCGGGTATTTGCTTTCAAAACACACTGGTGCGATTCCGGGCTGGCCTCGTATCGCCAGAGTATGCGCAGGCGGTGTTTCGTTACTGGTTGATGACGGGCGAATTCGTGAAGATCGCAAAGCAGACAACGAGTATCGCCCACCTGGGTGCCGACCGCTTCGCGCGTATGAGCTTCCCAATCCCCCCCAAGGACGAGGAGACGCGGGTAGTGCGCTCTCTGCGGTTGCTGTCTGAGCGAATGAGAGTGGAGCGCGAGCGGGTCAAGTCCCTGAATCTACTTAAAAATGGCCTGATGGAGGACCTGCTGACCGGACGGGTGCGGGTATCGGAGGCAGAAGCCGTGCTTGAGGGGCTGTGATCCGGGTGGGGGCAGGGAACGTAGCGGCAGGCTTACAGGCGTTAGCGGAATATCTGGGATAGCGACGGGAAGCGGCATGGCTGATCTGGAGTATTCGCTGGTTGAGCGGCCCTTATGTGAGCAGCTCAAGGCGATGGGGTGGAAGCATCTCGAAGGGGCTGAGTACGGGGCGGTCATTCCGACCAATCCGTTCGCCTCCGGGCGGACCACGTTCGACGAGGTGATTCTCGAAGACCGGCTGCGGGCTGCCATTCACAAGATCAATCTGGGTCCGGACGGTAAGCCGTGGATGGACGAGGCCCGGATCACCAGTGCCGTCAACGCGCTGTCCCGTATCCCGGCGAGCAGCCTCCTGGAAGCGAATCAGGAGGCCACGAAGGTTCTGATCAACGGCACGACCGTGGACGGCGTCGAGGGGTGGGAGGGCGGGAAGGGGCGCATCGTCCACTTCGTCGACTGGGAGACGCCGGCGAACAACGAGTTCACCGTGGTCAACCAGTTCAGGGTGAACATCCCCGGCACCCAGGGCAGGCCGATCATCCCCGACGTGGTCCTGTTCGTGAACGGCATCCCGCTCGTCGTCATCGAGTGCAAGGAACCCAGGACCACCAGCCTGGGCAAGGCCGTCGACCAGCTCCTTGATTACGCCGAGCAGCGGCCGAGCGAGGTCCGTACCGGCAACCAGAAGCTGTTCCACACCGTGCAGCTCACGATCGTGACCAGCGGCGAGGAGGCCAAGCTCGGCACGTTCACCGCCCGGCTCGAACACTACGTGCCGTGGCGCGACCCGTACCCGCTGACCAAGGACGAGCTCGCCGAGCAGAGAGGCAAGACCCCCGGCCAGCTCAGCCGACAGGAGATCCTGACCTCGGCCGTCCTGCGTCCGGGCAGGCTGCTCGACATCGTGCACAACTACGTGGCCTTCCTGACCACCGACCAGGGCAAGACCATCAAGGTCGCCCCGAGATACCAGCAGTACCGGGCGGTGGACCGGACGGTCAGGCGGTTGCGTACCGGCAAGACCCGCGTCCGGGACGGCGTGAACGACCGGCGCGGTGGCATCATCTGGCACACCCAGGGCTCCGGCAAGAGCCTGACGATGACCTTCCTGGTCAGGAAGCTCCGCTCCACCCGCGACCTGGCGAACGCGAAGGTCGTCGTCGTCACCGACCGTACCCAGCTCCAGGGGCAGCTCAGCGAGACCATGCGGCTCAGCGGCGAGCAGGTCGACGTCGCGAAGAGCGCGGCGAGGGCGAAGACGATTCTCGCCAAGCACGGCCCCGGCGTGGTCTTCGTCATGATCCAGAAGAACCAGGACGACCGGACGACCCAGGGGATGGCGGCGGGCGCCGAACTGGGTGAGGTGAACGCCGACGAGTCGATCGTCGTGCTCATCGACGAGGCGCACCGCTCGCACACCGCCGCCCTCGGCGCCAACCTCCGGGAGGCGCTGCCGAACGCCGCCCGCATCGGCTTCACCGGCACGCCGATCATGACCAGGAAGGGTCAGCGGAAGACCAGCGTCGAGCTGTTCGGCAGCTTCATCGACACCTACCGCCTCAAGGAGGCCGAAGAGGACGGGGTGATCGTCCCGATCCTCTACGAGGGCCACACCGTCACCGGCGCCATCCGGGACGGCCGGGACCTGGACGAGGTGTTCGAGGAGGACCTGGAGGAACTGTCCGACGAGGAGCGTGACCGGCTGCAACGGCGCTACGCCACCAAGGGCCAGGTGTCGTCGGCGGAGGAGCTCATCGCCGCCAAGGCCAGGCACATGCTGCGGCACTACGTCGGCAAGATCCTTCCGGAGGGTTTCAAGGCGCAGGTCGTCGCGCGCGGCCGGGAGGAGACGATCCGCTACCGCGAGGCGCTGCTCGCCGCCAGGGACGACCTGGTCCGGCGGATCGAGCGGCTGCCGGAGAAGATCCTTCAGACCCCCTCCGGCGAGCTCAGGTCCCGCGACGCCTTCCTGGTGAACGCCGCGCGCCACCTCGACGTGCTGAAGCGCATGGACTTCGTGCCGGTCATCTCGGCCGGCGAGAAGGACGACAGCCGGTACACCGAGTGGACCGACCAGGCGAAGCAGGAACGGCGGATCCAGGAGTTCACCAAGCCGTACGGCGAGTCCGGCATCGGGTTCGTCATCGTGAAATCGATGCTGTTGACCGGTTTCGACGCGCCGATCGAGCAGGTCATGTACCTGGACCGCTCGCTCCAGGACGCCGAACTGCTCCAGGCCGTCGCCCGGGTGAACCGTACCTCCGACGGCAAGGAATTCGGCTACGTCGTCGACTACCAGGGCGTGGCCAAGAACCTGCTCGACGCGCTACGGGTCTACGCCCGCGACTTCGACGACGCCGAGGCGCAGGACGTCGAGTCCGCGCTCAAGGACCCCAGCGCCGAGATCGCCAAGCTTGAGCCCCAGCGCGACCGGTTACGCCTGATGTTCCGCGACCCGGCCGACATCGAGGGGTGCGTGCAGACGCTGGAGGACGAGGAGCTCCGCGCCAGGTTCACCGTCGCGCTCACCCGTTTCCTCAAAACCGTCAACACGGTCCTGCCGGATCCGGCGGCCAAGCCGTACCTGGAGGACGCGAAGCGGTTCGGCGTCATCAAGATCACGGCGACCCGCCGCTACCGCGACGACGAAGGGCGGTTCGATCCGGCCGCGTACGGGGCCAAGATCCGCGAGTTGATCGACGAGCATGTCACCTCGCTCGGCATCGAGCAGAAGCTCCCGCCGGTCGCGCTCACCGCCCCCGACTTCGCGCAGAAGGTCGAGGCGCTGCCCGGGCCGCGCGCCAGGGCGTCGGAGATGGAGCACGCCATCCGGCACCACATCACCGTGCACCGTGCCGAGGACCCGGCCCGCTACCAGCGGCTGAGCGAGCGGCTGGAGGAGATCCTCAAGCAGCTCGCCACCGACTGGGAGCAGCAGGTTCTCGCGCTGAGCGGGCTGATCGCCGAGATGACGGAGGAGCAGCCGCAGAACCCCTTCGGGCTGAGCCAGGTGGAGAGCGCGCTCTACGGTCTCATCCTGCAGGAGACCGCCACCTCCGCCGACAGCGCACAGGACGAGTACCTCGCCGACGTGGCCCGGAAGATCCACCGAGTCGCCGCCGAGAGCATCCACATCACCGACTTCTGGACGTCGAGCAAGCAGGTCGACCAGGAGGACTTCCGCCGGCACATCTTCCGCATCCTGTTCGACGAGAAGGTGTGCGAGATGAGCGCCCTCGACCACCTGGCAGGCCTGCTCTTCGACGTGGTCAAGAGTAACCGCCAGTACATACCGCAGGGGTGACCCTGGCATGCTGATGACCGTGAGTGATTTTCCTGGTGTCCTGCACGTCGGCGACCTCGACGTGAACGTGTCGGTGAGCGAGCGCCGCAGAAGCGTGCGGCTCACCGTCGAGCGGGACGCCTCGGTCACCGCGGTCGTCCCGCCGGAGGTCTCGCGGGACGAGCTGGCCAAGGTCGTCCGGGCGAAGCGGTCCTGGCTGTACGGCAAGCTCGCCGAGCGGCGCGAGCTGGGGGAGTCCCGGCCCGCCCGCGAATACGTGTCCGGGGAGGGGTTCCCGTACCTGGGCAGGTCCTATCGCCTGCGCATCGTAGACCGCGCCCGTGAGGTGCGGCTGGTGCGCGGGCGGCTGGAGCTGGGCCGGGGCGGCGGAGCCGAGGAACTGGTCCGCTGGTACCGCCGGGTGGGTGAGACGTGGCTGAAACGGCGGGTCGAGCCGTGGGCCTCGCGCCTGGGGGTCGAGGTGTCCGGCCTGCGGGTGCTGCCGCTCGGGTACCGCTGGGGGTCGTGCTCCCCGTCCGGGACGGTGAACATCCACTGGGCGACGATGCAGTTGCCCCCCACGTTGATCGACTACGTTCTGGTGCACGAGCTGGCCCATCTGCTCCGCCACGACCACAGCGCGGAGTTCTGGCGGCTGGTCGAGCGCGCGATGCCCGACTTTCAGGACCGCCGTGAGCTTCTACGCCGCCTCGGCCCCGACCTGTGGCTGCCGGAAGAGGGACTATGATGCGAGACGACGTCACCGTCAACGCGGCCGACATCGCGCGCCTCGCCGACGTGGGCCGGGCGGCGGTCAGCAACTGGCGCAAACGGTTCGACGACTTCCCTGAGCCGGTGGGCGGCACGGCGACCAGCCCGGCGTTCTCCCTGGCGCAGGTGGAGCAGTGGCTGCGCCAGCACGACAGGTACGTCGAAGTCCCGCCTCTGGAACGGGCCTGGCAACGGCTCCGCAGCGCTGGTGAGGATCTCCGCTTGGGCGACGCCGTGGGCTACGTCGGCGCGTTCCTGCTGTACCTGCGACGCGACGCCGCCGGGTGGCGGAAACTCTCTCTTCTTCCCGACGACCAGCTCGTTCAGCGCCTTTCCGCGGCGGTTCAGGACGCTGTTCCAGAGATCCCCGGTAGGCTCCCCGGGGCGTCGGCGGTGGAACCAGAGGTCATCCGGGCTCTTGCCGAAATCGCCGCCGAGCGCGGCCCGGCGGGTGCCTTCGACGAGATCTGCGACCGCTACACAGACCTGCACTCCCGCCGGCTGCTCGCCACTCCGCGCGACGTGGCCGAGCTGATGGCCCGCCTGGCCGGGACGTCCAGTGGGACCGTTCTCGATCCCTCCTGCGGCATCGGCACTCTGCTGCTGGCCTGTGGTGGTTCGCGGGTCCTCGGACAGGACGTCAACGCGAGCGCGGCACGGTTGACCGCGACCAGGCTGCTGCTCCATGGCGTCGACGCCGTCATCCGGGCGGGTGACTCGCTCAGGGCCGACGCCTTCTCCAGCGAGCGGGTGGACGCGGTGGTTTGCAACCCGCCGTTCAACGACCGCGGCTGGGGCTACGAGGAGCTGACCAGTGATCCGCGCTGGGAGTACGGCCTGCCGCCGCGAGGTGAGTCCGAGCTCGCCTGGGTCCAGCACTGTCTCGCCCATGTCCGGCCCGGCGGACTCGTCGTGATCATGATGCCGGGGGTCGCCGCGAGTCGCCGCGCCGGTCGGCGGATCCGGGGCAACCTGCTTCGCGCCGGGGCGGTGCGGGCGATCGTGACCCTCTCCGCCGGTGCCGCGCCCGCCTCCAGCGGGGCGCCCGACCTGTGGGTGCTGCGCCGTCCTGAGCAGGACGAGCAGCCCGCCTCCGACGTGCTCCTGGTGAACGCAGGAGAGGACCTGGCAGTCGCCGAAGCGGCCTGGCGCGCCTACACTGACAGCACCGAGCTGCCCAGCGCGGCCCGTACCGTGCGGATCATCGACCTGCTCGACGAGGAGATCTCGTTCACCCCCACACATCGGGTGAGCGGCCTCAGCCAGCTGGAGCCGTCCGTGTTCACGGCGGTCCGGGAACGGACGGCGGCGGCGCTCGCCGGACTCGACATCCCGAAACTGACCCCGCTGGCACGGCGCCGGGAGTTGCCGATGGCCACGGTCGGGGAGCTGGTCAGGGCCGGGGTGGTGGCCGTCTACCAAGGGCCGCTCAAGATGGCCTTCGAGGAAGACGGCCTGCCCGTCCTGACGGTCAAGGACCTCTTGCTCGACCGAGCGCCCAGCAGGAGAACCGGGGACGTGCCGGGGCTGGTCATCATCGAACCGGGGGACGTCGTCTCCCCGCTACTCTATCGTCGTGAAACGGCCACGCGCGTGATGCGGGAGGTCGGGGCCGTTCTCGGCCCCGAATTGCTGCTGTTCAGAACCGATCCCGACCGGCTGGACCCGCAGTTCCTCGCCGGGTGCCTCCGCGGCACCGGGGAGGCCAGCACGCGTCTGGGTTCCTCGGGCCGGATCGATCCCCGTCGCGCCCAGCTGCCACGTCTGCCCATCGACGAGCAGCGGGCGTATGGTGAGACCTTCCGCAGGCTCCTCGCCTTCGAGGACGCCGTCCGGGAGATGAGGACGGTCAGCGACGCCCTGGTCAGGTCCGGCCTCGACGGTCTTCTCGAAGGCACGCTGCAACCCGGCTAGATTCTTCCCTGTCGATCTCTCCTGCGACGTCCGGAGGCGTGGTGGCTGAGCACGTCCGTATCCTCGGTCGGTATGAACTGGACAAGATCCACCTCGCCAGAGGAGGCATGGGCGAGGTGTGGGGAGGCTTCGACAAACGCCTGGACCGCCGGGTCGCCGTCAAGTTCATCCGCTTCCCTGATGGCGTTCCCAATCCGGAGTTGGAGCGCAGGTTCATCCATGAAGCGATGATCATGGCCAAGCTGGATCACCCCGGGATACCCGCCATCCATGATGCGGGATCGTTCGAGGATCCGCTGCGCGGACCACGGCTGTTCCTGGTGATGCAGTTCGTCGAGGGCGTCACGCTCGACCATGTCGTCGACGAGCATGGCCCCCTTCCCGTCGGCTGGGTCGCCGCGATCGGAGCCCAGGTGGCGGCGGTGCTGAGTGCCGCCCACGAACGGTCGATCCTCCACCGGGATCTGAAGCCCGCCAATCTCATGCTGTGTCCGGACGGCACCCTCAAGGTGCTCGACTTCGGGCTGGCCGTGCTCGATGACCCGAACCTGTCCCGGCTCACCCGCACCGGCCACATGCTGGGCACCGCCTCGTACATGCCGCCGGAGCAGATCCGAGCCGGCACCCTGGCACCGCAGACCGACCTGTACGCCCTCGCTTGTGTGCTGCACGAGTTGTTCACGGGCAAAAGGCTGTTCACCGGGAAGACCGAGTACAGCGTGTTCGAGCAGCACGTACAGACCGCGCCCTCCTCGGTGCTCCCGCTCCGGCCCGACGTGCCGGCCGATCTTGACGCCCTCCTCCTGTCGATGCTGGCCAAGCGGGTGGAGGACAGGCCCGCGGACGCCGCGACCGTCCATGACCGGTTGCTTCCCTATGTAACCAGGGTCGGGCAGCTTCCCGGTGTCACCGTGAGCGGACCCAGCCCGCTGCGCATGTACTCGCAGGTGGTCGGTCGGATGCTGAATCGGCCTGACGCGACGGGCGCGCCTGCGGCACGGGTCATCGCTCAGCCTTCCGGATGGGGTGACACGGACTTCAGCAGGGGAGACATCGAGCGTGCGCGTCGTGAGGCCATGTCGCTCGTACGAGAATCCCGCTACAGCCAGGCTGTCGACGTGCTCGCGACCGTCGCCGAGCCGGCCGGCCAGGCCCTCGGCGCGGATGATCCCGAAGTACTCAGCTTGCGCATGCAACTCGCCAACGTGCTGTTCGGGGGCGGCGACTACCGCCAGGCGGTTCCGGAATTCCACCGGCTCGCCGCGGATCTGGCGAAGCGGTACACCGCCGACGACGAGCGGGTCTTCCAGTGCCGTATGCAGGAGGCCACCTGTCACGCTCACCTTGGGGATGGTGCGCTCGCCCTCCGACTGATGAACGATCTTCTGTTCGACGAGATGCATGCCTATCCGGTGGACGACCCACGGACCCTGGAGCTGCGGCGGCAGATCGGCGAGTTGGAGAAGAGCACCGGCGACATCGACTCCGCCCGCCGCACGCTCGCCGACCTGCTCGATGATCTCGACCGCCTGTACGGCTCCGACCACCCGGCGACGGTCAGAGTCCGGGATGGTCTCGCCCGACTTACTCTCTGAGTTGGCCGCCCGACCTGGTCGCCAAGCCTCGGCTTGTACTGGATGACAGCGGAGGGACGACAGGTGCCCTACCTCAGACGCGTACGGCTAACGACATTCCGCTGGGCGATCGCCAACCGCAGGTCTGACGGTGCCCTCCTATCCGGCAGGGCGATCGCAGCCCAAACGCAGTGGCAACGACGGCCAGCACGGATGACGCCAGTTCGTATCTTGATCTCAGGCAGGGCGCCCGATCAGCTAGTCGCCTCGAATCGCATCAGCGAGAGCAGGACCTGTGCTCAACCTGCCGATGAGCTCAAGGACGAATCGTGATATTCCGTACTCGTTTCGCTCTCCCCAAGACATTGTCCAGTAGCCGCCGTAGATCAGAGTGGCGGTCTGTTTCGTCCGCGTAAGGCCGACGTAGAACGGTCTTCTTGACTCTGTGAGTCCTGCCTTACTCGGTTCAAGGTGCCGTCCATGCGGGCGCGACCACGGGCGGTAAGGCATGATGCCGTCCACGAGCCCGGGCAGCATGACGAAGTCCCACTCGCGCCCCTTCGCGGAATGATAGGTCGTGAGGGTTAGCCTGCCGACGCGAACAGAGCCCGCGACGTCGCCTACCGTGAGTCCGTAGCTCTGGGCGACGTTCATGAAGCCTTGGAGTGCTTTCTGGTCCCGGACGATCGGGCTCCCTGTGCCCACAGCGGCAAGTTGCAGCGCATCAGAAAGTTTTTCCAACCAAAGGGCCAGGTAGTCCTCTGCGGATGTCCCATGGAGGGCCTTGACCAGTAGGCCTCCAACGACGTGTTCGGGGAGTTCGAGTAGACCGCTGCTGCGTCGAAGTCGGTTGTAGGTGTGCGCCAGATCCGTGATCGTGCTCACGCTGTCGACATGGTGATCGATTTTCCCATGGATCGGCTGAGGTCCGAGGATGGCACGGGCGGCGCACTCTCGGATGAAGTCGGCCAGGTCGCCCTTGGGGAGACGGTGTTCGCCCTCATGGACGTATGCAAGGCCGCTCATGTCGAAAGCATTGATGAGCGCGTCCAATAGCTCACCCTTGCGCGGGTAGAAAACCGCGATCTTGTGGAGGTCCACGCCTGAGGCCATGAGCTGGTCCACCTTGTCGACAACACGCTGTGCGTGGTCAGGCAGGTCTCCAGCGAGAGGAACGAATTCCAGGCCTCCGGAATCGCTGCGAAGGGGGTCTGCCCGGTGGGTACGGGCCCCGTCAAGCGCGACATGGCTGGCATCGATCACGGCTTGTCCGCAGCGGTAGTTGATATTGAGAGGGATTTCGCGGAAGTCCGAATGCGAAGCCAGTTCCAGGAGATGCGGGGTTCGGCCCCGGTAAAGGACATGACGGACTGATCGGGATCGCCGAAGGCGGCGACTCGAACACCTTCATGGTCATGCAGGTGCAAGACCAGCTCATGTAAGACTGGGCCGAGATCCTGGTACTCGTCGACGATCAACCAGGGATATCGGGCGGCGATCATCTTCGAAACCTTCGGGTTCTCGCGCAGGACCCGTAGCGACTGCGCGACGATCGAGTCGAAGTCGAACAGCCCGATTGTCGTCAAATGGACGGAGGTGTAGACGGCGAGGTCCAGGCGGCCGAAGCCGAGCAGTACGAGGTTGGGGAGGGCGGCCGCGATGACGACGCTGAACGCGGGCTTGTGCCAGGCGTCGGCGGCCGGTCGGAGCCGCAGGACGCCCCTGAACGGTAGTGGCCGGACCCGGCGGCCAGGTCGCTGAGGTGTGGTCGTGCCGCCGTGATCCCGCATCCGAACAACTTGGCAGATGATTTACTTGGAAAATTTTCGCCGCGCCACCTGATCCGGGACCCGGATACGCTGCCGGTGCGGAATGACCTTCGACGAGGAACTGGGAAGACCGTGACACGTGATCTCTGCTCGAAATGCGGCTCGCCCCATGTCATGGCCGGCGTGGAGGTGCGCGATCACGCGAGGAACGGTTCGCTGCCGCTGAGCGTCCGCGTCGAGGAGCCGGAGCCGCCGGACCACGGGTTCGTCTGGAAGCAGGGCTCCTCGACGGGCACCGTGCGCGCCTGGATCTGTGCGTCCTGCGGCTACACGGAGCTCTACACCGACAACCTCGCCGCCCTGTACGAGAGCTACCGCAAGGCCCACCCCTGACAGCGGCGCCGCTCGCGATCCAAGGGGGAGTCGCCAAGCGCGTCGCTCAACGCCTCCGAAGCCGGCCCGCGTCACGGCGTCAGCACCTTGGTGGCGATCTCCGCCGCGACGACGAGGTCCTCCATGGCGAGGCCGACCGACTTGAAGAGGGTGGGACGCTCCGGGCGGGTCCACGGTTCGGTGACGACGCGGTGCAGGTCGACGTCGAAGACGGAGTCGTCCGCCGCGCCGGACTTCACCGCCATGATCAGGTCTCCGGCCTCGCGGCGGGCCGGGCCGGGCTGCTCGACCACGACGAAGGCCCGCCGCACGGTCTCGCAGTCGACCTCTCGCACCTCGGGGTGGTGGCCGCCGATGGCGTTGACATGTGCCACGTCGGCCAGAAGGCGGCCGTCGAACAGGGGAGTGGCCGAACCGGTGCAGGTGCAGACGATGTCGGCCGCCGCCACGTCAGCGGGGGTGCCGGGAGTCACCGGCAGCCCGTGTTCCACGGCGAGCTCGCCGGCCAGTTTCGCGGCCCGCGCCGGATCGCGGGAGACGACGCGCACCTCGGCCAGTTGCCGGACGCCGAGCATCGCCCGCACGTGCGACCGGGCCTGCGGGCCGGTGCCGAAGACCACCAGGGTCCGCGCGTCGGTGTGGGCCAGATAGCGGGTCGCCAGAGCGCTGACGGCGGCGGTCCGCAGCGCGGTCAGTTCGGACGCGTCCAGGAGCAGCCTCGGGACCAGGGTCGCGGCGTCGAAGAGGACGTAGGTGCCGTTGATCCGGTCCACCGAGAGCGCGGGGTTGCCGGGGGCGACGGTGACGAGCTTGGTGCCCGCCCACTCGGCGTGCTCGCTGGGCATCACCAGCAGCTCGCCGTGGCTCCACGGAACGGCCGTGCGGGGCGGGTCGTCCTCGCCCGCGCGGGCGCGGAACGCCTGCTCCAGCGCCATCACCGCGTGCTCCATCGGCAGGACGCGCCGGATCTGCTCACCCGTGACGTATGGCGGGGGCTCGTTGTCCGCCCCTCGACCGATCTGCTCACCCGTGACGTACTGCGGGGGCTGGTCGTCCGCCCCCCGACCGAGACGCCGTGGCCATGGCCCCCTCGACGCCGCCGTCATGAGCGGTCCAGTGGAACCGCGGCGGTCGCGAGCGACTCCAGCAGCCGGGTGAGGGTGAGCACGCCGAAGCCGGTGGCGCCGTGGCCGGAGGCGGGACCGCGCCATGCCGGCCCGCTGATGTCCAGGTGGGCGAACGGGATCTCCTCCGGGACGAACTCGCCGAGCAGCAGGGCCGCCGTGATGGCACGGCCCGTGTCGGCCTCGGGGAAGTTCCGCACCTCGGCGTAGCCGGACGCGATCTGGTCCCGGTAGCGACGCGCCCAGGGCAGCGCCCACAGCGGCTCGCCGGCGAGCGCGCCCGCCCGGAGCACCTGCCGCGTCAGGCCCCGGTCGCGGCCGAGCACCCCGCCGATCTCCGGTCCGAGCGCCGTCACCACCTGGTAGGTCAGCGTGGCGACGTCCACGATCGCGCCGGGGCGTTCCCGCGCGGCGAGGGCGAGCGCGTCGGCCAGCGTCACCCGGCCCTCGAAGTCGGTGTCCAGCACCTGGATCCGCCGGCCGTCACAGGCGCGCAGCACGTCGCCGGGCCGTACGCCGGCCGGGCCGATCATGTTCTCGGCGAGCGGGAGCAGGCCGCGGACCGCGACAGGGAGCCCCCGCCTGGCCAGCACCGACATCACGGCGAGTACGACCGCGGCGCCCGCCATGTCGCCCCGCATGCCCATCATGGCCGCGGGTGACTTCAGGGACAGGCCGCCGGAGTCGAAGGTGATGCCCTTGCCCACCAGCGTGACCGAACACCGCGCGCCCGGGGGCTCGTGGCGCAGGTCCACCAGCCGAGGCGGGTGCGGAGATCCGGCGCCCATGCCGAGCAGGGCCCCCATCCCGAGTTCCCGCAGGTCATGCTCGTCCAGGACCCGTACGGCCAGGCCTTCCCGGGCGGCGACGTCCCGCGCGAGGCACGCCAGGTCATCCGGGACGAGCTCGCTCGGCGGGCGGTTGGTCAGTTCCCGGGCCAGCAGCACGGCCTCCGCGTCCAGCAGCCCCGCGGTGGCGTGGTCACCGTCGGGTCCATCCAGCCCGGTGAGCGTCACGCTGAGCGGCCGCGCGGCCGTGAGGGCCAGCCCGGCCACGACCGCGCGGACGGATTCCCCGGCGCCGAGCGCGCCCGCGCCGCGGCCCGCCAGGTCGACCCGCACGGCATCGCCGGGCAGCAGTGCCGCCGCGGCCGC
>NZ_JBEZFH010000183.1:0-15501 GCF_040649355.1 Sphaerisporangium sp. NPDC049002
GCTGACCTCCTCGGTCGTGATGACGTCCGCGAGCGGCTGACCTCCTCGGTCGTGATGACGTCCGCGAGCGGCTGGCCACCTCGGTCGTGGTGGACGTCCTTCAGCGGCTGACGCCGGCGTCCAGGACGTGCCAGGCGATCAGCGTGTCCAGGAGGCCGGAGGTGAGGGGGAGCCGCGCGAGATCACCGGGGGAGAACCACCCGACGTCGGCCGCGTCGTCGCCCGGCCGTGGCGTGCCGGGGCCGGCCGTCGCGAAGTAGTCGTGGATCTCGTACACGACGCCGCCGGGGCCCTGCCGCTCCACGGTGCCGGCCCGCGCCCCGACCGAGACGGGCAGGCCGGTCTCCTCCAGGAGCTCGCGCGCGAGGGCGTCCGCGTCGGACTCGCCGAGCTCCACCCGGCCGCCCGGGAGCGACCACAGGCCCTCGCCCGGTGGGCGCCCGCGCCTGATCAGCAGCAGCCGCCCCGCGTCGTCGGAGACGATCGCTCCCACGCATCTCACGCGCATAGGCCAAGATTACGCCGGGATAACGGGATGCCCCTTGACTTTCGCGCGTTGACCGAAGCACCGTGGATAACTGTGAGAGCCGCGCCTACCTGCCCTCGGTGTTTCGGCACGCTGCAACCACCCAGCGCATGGTCCAGCGCTTGGCGTTGCGCCGTGCACGGCACCGTCCTGCCCTTCCAGCCGAGGCGCCCGTCCGACGAGGCGCTCGACGTGGTACGCAAGGGTTCGCGCGTCCCCTTCTGGTTGCCGTGGCCGCTGCCCACGGGATGGCTGGTGACCGGGTTCGGAGACGCCGGAGACGAGCTCACCGGCACCCACGCGGGTGTGGTGGCCCTGTCCGGGCCGTCGGTCACCCACGGCCCCGCCGACCTCGTCGTCGTGGCGGAGGAGCCGGGCATCGGGCTGGGAGCGGCCTTCGCGGGGCTTCCTGGCCCCGATCCGGGGCCGGGGTTCGACCTCGGCCCGCCCAACGCCAAGGTCGACACCCTTGGTCACCCCACGGCGCTCTGGTTGGTGGAGGGCCCGTCCGACCGCGTCGCGTACGTCGGCGAGGCCATGGGCAACTGGCTGTGGGTCATCGGCTGGCCGGCCGAGGCCGGGTGCCTCGTCGAGCTCGCCCAGCTCGTCCTGCGCGATCTGAGGGAGCAGGACCAGGAGCTCGACCTGCCCTACGGTGCCTTCTCACCGCGTCTCGGGGCCGAGTCGTAGGCTCCGCGCACGGTCCCCCGGGCCGGTGATGACGGCGGAACCGGGACATGGTGTGAGGTTCTTCGTCGATGTCATCCGTTTGCTTATCGAGACGGGTTCAAGTGTTCGGTAAGGTCGTGGCCGTGACAGCGCGTATCGAGCGAGTGGTGACCGAGGGCGTCGTGGACATCGACGGCGCCGAATACAAGGTCGAGAACAACACGTGGATCGTGGGCGACGACGAGGAGGTCATCGTCATCGACCCCGCGCGCGACGCGGAGACGATCCTTTCCAGCGTGGGTGAGCGCGAGGTGCTCGCGGTCATCTGCACCCACGGCCTGCCCGACCACGTCGGCGGGGCCATCGAGGTGGCGGCGCGTGACGAGGCGGTCGTCGCCCTCAACCGCAAGGACCGCCAGCTCTGGCGTGACACCTGGCAGGAGACCTACCCCGACATCGACATGGAGGACGAGGGCATCTTCGGCGTCGCCGACGTCGAGCTGGAGGTGATCGCCACACCCGGCATCACCCCGGGTGGCGTCTCGCTCTACGTCGAGGCGCTGGGCGTGGTCTTCACCGGCAAGACGCTCCTGGCCGACGGGCCGGGCAAGCTCGGCGGGGAGTATCCCGCGCTGGCCGACCAGCTCACGGCGATCGGCGAGCGGCTCTTCACCCTTCCGGCCGACACCCGGGTGCTGCCGGCCCACGGCGAGGAGACGACCATCGGCGAGCAGGAGCCGCACTTCGACGACTGGCTCGCCGGCTCGCTCACCGGTGCCGGCCCGGCCGCCGCCGCCGAGAGCCCGCTCTCCGACGGCACGCGTGCCTCCGGCATCAAGCTCAACCTCGACGACGAGTGATCCACGGCCGAGCCCCCGGGTTCGGCCGCGGAGCTGACCGATAGAGATCGAGCCTTAGTCCGACGCCGGCGCTCGCCCGGCGTCGGTGACCAGCGATTCGCTGCCTTGTCGGGCGGCCTGTGCCTTCCGGGGCGAAGGGAGAGGCTCACTGTGGGGCAACTCGGTCTCGAAGGCATGCCCAGGCGGCTCTATACGTGTACGCCGTCGCGGCTGAACGCCTGGCTCGACTGCCCCCGGCGCTACCGCTTCTCCTATCTCGACCGCCCGTCCCTGCCAAAGGGGCCGCCGTGGGCGCACAACAGCGTGGGCGCCTCGGTCCACAACGCGCTGGCCGGGTGGTGGCGCGAGCCGTACGAACGCAGGACCCCCGCGATGGCGGGCATCCTGCTCACCAAGGGATGGATCACCGAGGGCTTCCGCGACCAGGAGCAGTCCACGGTGTGGCGCGACCGCGCGCGGGCCATGGTCTCGGGCTACACGAGCACCCTCGACCCCTCCGACGAGCCGGTCGGTGTCGAGCGCACGGTCGCCACCCGCACCTCCGCGATCGCGGTCTCCGGGCGCGTCGACCGGCTCGACCGACGCGGCGACGAGCTGGTGGTCGTCGACTACAAGACCGGCAGGCGTCCCCTCACCGAGGAGGACGCCCGTTCCTCGCTCGCGCTCGCGATCTACGCGGTGGCCTCCTCGCGCGTGATGCACCGTACGTGCCGCAGGGTCGAGCTGCACCACGTCCCGACGGGCTCGATCGTCGAGTGGGAGCACTCCGACGACTCCCTCCGCCGCCACATCGGCCGCGCCGAGGACATCGCACTGGAGGCATCGGAGGCCGACGAGCGCTACCGCGCCTGGCGCGCCGACGCCGCCCCGGCGAGCGCCGGCTCCCGTACGTCCGGCACGGGCTCTCGCAAGGGCGCGTCCGATACGAGCTCGCGTACGTCCGGCACGGGCGCCGGGCCTGTGCCGCCGGAGATCGACGCGAGCTTCCCCCCGAACACGGGCCCGATCTGCTCCTGGTGCGACTACCGCAGGCACTGCCCGGAGGGCCAGGCCTCCGGCTCCCCACACCAGCCCTGGGACGGCCTCGCGGAGCCCGCCTGACACGCATATAGGCTGCGGGTGGCCAGGGCCAGGAGGCAGAACGGGGGGAAGGGTGCTGGGCTCGTTCAGCCGGGTGGGGAGGGCCACCGGCGTGGGTCCGACAGTCCCTTGAGTCCTTTGCTCACGTCGTAACCGGCGGCGCCGAGACGTGCGCGGGCCCCGGTGAGCATGTCGCGGGTGCCGGGCATGAACGCGTGGTCATGAACGGTCTCCGGCAGCGCGTTCATACCGAGCCGGAACGCCCGCAGCGCCGCCGTCACGGTCGCCTGGGGCACCTCGGGCAGCACGCCGTACATCCGCCTGGCCCACGCGGGGAGCGTGTAGTAGCAGAGCGCTCCGAAGGGGAAGTACGCCGGTTTGCCGGGCGTCAGGAAGCGAAGGCGCCGCGGCATCTTCGGCCAGATCAGGAAGCGGACCGCCGACACCGACTCGGGGGTCACCTCCAAGGCCGGCCGCACGCCGGCGAAGTAGTCGCGCATCTCGGCCATCGAGCCGGGAACGTCCTCCTCGTGCAGGCCGACGTAGGTGGCGCTGCGGCGCTGCTCCCTGAGGTAGCGGTCGGCCTGGGCGTCGGTGATCCGCAGCCCGCCACGCCGGGCCGTCTCCAGGTAGGACGACACCTCGGCGCAGTGGACCCACAGCAGCAGCTCGGGGTCGTCGACGCGGTGCGTCCTGCCGGTGCCGGGATCCCTGACGCGCAGCCGCCGGTGGATGCCGCGTACGCGCCTGCCGATCGCGTCGGCCTCCTCGGGGCTGCCGAAGGTCACCCGGCCGACGAAGTCGGCGGTGCGTCGCAGGCGCCCGAACGGATCTTCCTGGAAGCCGGAGTTCTGCCAGATGCCGCGCATCGCCACAGGGTGCAGGGCCTGGAGCATGAGGCCCCTGACCCCTCCCACCCACATGGAACGGTCGATGTGGACCAGCCAGGTGACCCGGTCCGGCGGCTGGACGACGATCTCGCCGATGCTCGACATAGCACGTAAAGGATTACACGGCATCGGGCCGGCCATCAGGGAGGGTCCGGCGGATCCGCCGGTGGACGGCCCGTGGCCCCGGGGTGATCCGGGAGGCGCCCGGCCGGCGCCGGTGGATCAGCCGGTGTGGAGGAGGTGCTGCTCGGCCTGGTTCCAGAAGCGGGTGAGCGCGTGCGCCGTCGTCTCAGGAGCCTCCACCGCGGGGGAATGGAGCGCTCCCGGCACCACGACGCAGTCGGCGTCGAGGCGGTGCGCCATCTCGGCCTGGATCGCGGGCGGCCAGCCGTCGTCGTGCTCGCCGTAGAGGACGAGGGTGGCCACGTCGACCTCGCCCAGTTCGTCGAGCCGGTCGGGGGCGTCCAGCACCTGCTCGGCCATGGTCATCAGGCCGGTCACCGAGTTGGAAAGGAGCCGCCTGCGCAGGAAGGCGAGAATGTCGTCGGGAACCCCCGCCACGATGGCCTCCGGCTCCAGCCGGTGGGTCCAGAGGTGTTCGAGCCCGGCCTCGGGAAGCTCGCGCAGCATGACGCGGCACGCCTTCTCACGGGGACCGGTGATCCCTGACGGGCCGGAGCTCATCAGCGTGTGCGACGCGAGCTTGGTGGCTCCGCCGATCACGGCCTCGCGCGTGACCAGCCCACCGAAGGAGTGGCCGACCAGGTGGACGGGCTCACCGCCCCCCACCAGGGAGGCGACATGGTCGATGTCCTCGCCGAGGGCCTCACAGGTGTAGGCCGAGTGGTCGTCGGGTCCCTTGGTCTCGTACTGGCCGCGCATGTCGACCGCGATGACCCGGCGCCCGGCCTGGGCGAGCGTCTGGAAGATCGCGATGAAGTCTTCCTTGCTGCCGGTGTACCCCGGGACCAGCAGCGCCGGCCATCTCTCGGGGACGCCGCGGACGGGCAGCGCCTCCAGGGCCGCGAAGGTGCCCACGGACGTCTCGATCTGCTGCGCACAGACACCAGGAGGCAGCGTTAGGAAGCGCGGCGTACTCACGCGGCACCACGATACTGAGGATTCATCCTGGCAACACCGTCAAACGCTCTACGTTGGTCGCGTGGTTGACTTTCCACTTTCTCACCTGATCGGATGGCGCGTCGCCGCGGCCGGAGCGCGTCGTTCGAAACGGCGGGCCGCCCGCGAGGGCTTCCCGCCGTTCTCACCGCGTCGGCCGCTCGGGCCGCGGTCGTTCACAGACGCCGGCCCGTTCAGCCCCTCCTGGCGGGACGCTGGTAGGTCGGCCGGCGGCGCTGCTGGACGCGCTCGGAGGCCGCGGAGGGCGCCACATCGTCATCCGTCGCCAGGTCGGGCGACTGGAAGATGATCGAGAACGGAGTCGGCGGGATGATCCGCTCCGGCTCGGCGCGCTCGACGGGCGCGACTCCGAACCCGTCGGGCAGGGCGGGCGCGGGCGTGCGCCGTGCCGTCGCTTCGAACTCTTCGGTTCTGATCAGCGCCTCCTGGGCGACGGGCGCGGTCGCGCCCCGGTCGGACGCTGCCGAGGGGGTGACCTCGGCGAGCGCCTCGGACAGTGCTGCTTTGCTCGCGCCCCGGCGGGTGCGCCGCGGGGCGGGCACCTCGGCGGCGACGGGCTCCGGCGCCGCCTTGGTCGCGGCCTCGGGGGCCCTCACGGCCGCCTGGGACACGATGGCGGGCTCGGGGGCGAGGATGTCGCCCTCCACCGCCGCGTCGGCGGGCACCAGAGCCGCGGGCTCGGCGACGCCCGTGACCTCGGACGCCACGTTCTCGGCCGTCTGACCGCCACGGGTGCGGCGGCGCTGCCGGTTGCGCGCCGGGCGCTCGCGGCGCTCCTGGCGTTCGGAACGGTCGGATCGCTCGTTGCGGTCGTCACGCTCCTTGCGGGAGCGGTGACGCCCGGTCTCGCCGATGTCCTCGATCTGCTCGGCGTCCAGGCCCGCGCGGGACCTCTGGGCCCTCGGGAGCACGCCCTTGGTGCCCTGAGGGATGTTGAGGTCGGTGTAGACGTGCGGAGAGGTCGAGTAGGTCTCGACCGGCTCGGCGAAGTCGAGGCCGAGGGCGTTGTTGATGACCTTCCAGCGAGTGAGCTCCTCCCACTCGACGAAGGTCACGGCGACGCCCGTGCGGCCCGCCCGGCCGGTGCGGCCGATGCGGTGGACGTAGGTCTTCTCGTCCTGCGGGCAGTCGTAGTTGACGACGTGCGTGACGTCGTCGATGTCGATGCCCCGCGCCGCCACGTCGGTGGCCACCAGAACGTCGATCTTGCCGCTGCGGAACGCGCGCAGGGCCTGCTCGCGCTGCCCCTGCCCGAGGTCGCCGTGCACGGCCGCCGCCGCGAAGCCGCGCTCCTTGAGCTGCTCGGAGACCATGTCGCAGGCGCGCTTGGTCTCGCAGAACACCATCGTGAGCCCGTGACCCTCGCTCTGCAGCATGCGGCCGACGATCTCGATCTTGTCCATGCGGTGGGTGCGCCAGACGAACTGGATCGTCTTCGACATGTCCTCGTCGCCCGCGTCGGCGTTCTCGGCGCGGACGTGCGTCGGCCGGGACAGGTAGCGGCGGGACAGGGTGACGATCTCGCCCGGCATCGTGGCGGAGAACAGCATGGTCTGCCGCTCGGCCGGGATGAGCTTGATGATGCGCTCGATGTCGGGAAGGAAGCCCAGGTCGAGCATGCGGTCGGCCTCGTCCAGGACCAGCATGGACACCTGGCTGAGGTCGAGGTGCTTCTGGTTCACCAGGTCGAGGAGGCGGCCGGGCGTGCCGACGATGACGTCGACGCCCTGCTTGAGCGCCTCGATCTGGGGCTCGTACGCGCGCCCGCCGTAGACCGTGAGGATCCGCGAGCCCAGCTTGCCGCCGGCGACGACGAGGTCCTCGGTCACCTGGAGGGCCAGCTCACGCGTCGGGACGACGACGAGCCCGCGGGGCTTCTTGCGGTTCTTGCGGGGCTTGCCGACGCGCTGGAGCATCGCCACGCCGAAGGCGTAGGTCTTGCCGGTGCCCGTGCGCGCCTGGCCGATGACGTCCTGTCCGCTGATCGCGAGCGGAAGGGCCATCTCTTGAATGGGGAACGGTGAGATGATGCCCTCGGTTTCCAGGGCATCAGCGATCTCGGGTATGACTCCAAGGTCTCGGAACGTGGTCAGCTCGGCCTGCCTAAGTCTCCTGCGAAGGCGGGCTTCCGGGACCGCTGGCCGAGTTGGTCTCGTGCCGGGTCCGCGCGGAAAAGCCAACCCTCATCTCGTCTCGGCGACCGCTGCGGCGTAGCTCGCGTGGGGGCTATCAGGCGATAATCTCCCTGAATACATACTGCGGTCGCACTCTTACAGGGCAGTGTACTCGATACCACAAGACCCAGCCGATTTCTTCGTGTTCCGCATGGTGGTTCGCCGTGTCCTGGGGGGTGGTCCGGGCCCGTCCGTCCGGGTCAGCGGCCGTGTGCGAAGCTCGTACGCTGCATCCATGAGCGATACCCCTGCCGGCGTCGTCGGGCTGCTCGGCGTCCTCGCCTACGCGGAGCTGACCGCGTTCCTCAGGCTCGCCGAGGATGCCGCCACCCTCGCCCCCTCGCTGACCGACCAGGCCGAGCTCAGCGGCCTGGCCGCCGCCGAGTACGCCCACTTCGTGCTCCTGCGCGACCGGCTGTCCTGGCTCGGCGCGGACCCCGAGGAGGCCATGGCGCCGTTCGTGTCGTCCCTGGACGACTGGCACGCCCAGACGCGGCCGGGGGACTGGCTGGAGGCCCTGGTCAAGGCCTACGTCGGCAGGGGCATCGCGGGGGACTTCTACCGCGAGGCCGCGCGGCACGTGGATCCCGAGACGCGCAAGCTCGTCGACGAGGTGCTGGCGGAGGAGAGCAGGTCGGAGTTCGTGGTCGAGCGCGTGCGCGCGGCGCTGGCCGAGAAATCCCAGCTCACCGGCCGTCTCGCATTGTGGGCGCGGCGCATGGTGGGCGAGGCGCTGAGTCAGGGCCACCGGCTCGCCGCCGCCAGGCCCGACCTCGCGCTGCTGCTCGTCTCCCCCTCCGAGGAGGTTCCTGGGAGCGGGGCGGCGGGTGACGCCGGTCTGGCCGCCGATCTGGTCGAGATCGGCCGGCTGTTCGCCCGTCTGACCGAGGAGCACGGCAAGCGCATGGCGGCCATGGGGCTGGTTCCGGGGCCCTAGGCGAGAAGGTTTCGGACTCCTGGCCAATTAGGTGCCGTGATCGAGCGGCGCGAAACCCCCGAGCGGTTGTAGCGTTCGAGACATGAGGGCCTCGCGCCGCTACGGCAGTTCCTTGATGAGATGTGGACCCAATCGCTGGACCTCGCGGCCCGTGTTACGAAGGGGGAGCGCGGGTTGCCCGGCCGTCAGCCACAAGCGAGACGACGTCAGGCGTTTCCATCGCCCATGTGGCTGCTCGCTCGGCTCACGCGAGGAGTGCACGGGCCTTTGAGCCCGCGCCAGTCCGATCTTCAGGGGCCCGGAGACGGCCCCGTGCTCACCTCGGCGCTTTGGGGAGCTCAGGCCCCCCAAAGCGCCGGGCTCAGATCGTGCCGCCGAAGCCGACGATGCGTGACGCGTCCTCGCCGATCTCGACGAACCCGAGCGAGGAGACCGGGACGACGACACGCATGCCCTTGGTGTCGGTGAGCGAGAAGACCCCGCGGTCCGCGGCGAGCGAGTTGCGCAGCTCCTGCTCCACCTCGTCGGCGGACAGGTCGGTCTCAATGACGATCTCGCGGTGCACGGAGCGTACGGCGATCTTTACTTCCATCGGGAGCCCTTTCGGTTTCGACGAGCGCTGTAACCCTCATCGTTACTCTTCGGGTGTCCCGTGACCCCTGCTGATCGCGTCAAGCGAACAACGGTGTGGTGCGGGAGGACCCGCTACGTGGTGCGGGGGAAGCCGCCGATGCCTCTCCAGGCGAGGCGGGCCATGAGCTGGGTGGCCACGTCCTTGGGAATGGTGCCGTGGCTGGCGAGCCAGTAACGCGCGCTGACCTCGGCCATGCCGACCAGGCCGACGCCGAGGAGGTGGGCCTCGTCGCTGGAGCAGCCGGTGTCCTCCTGGATCACCTGGCTGATCATCTCGGCGCTCTCCTTGAGCGAGCGCTCCATGCGCTGGCGCACGGGGGCGACGTTGCGCAGGTCGGACTCGAAGACCAGGCGGAAGGCCTCGCCCTGGCTGGACACGAAGTCGAAGAACGCCCCGATGGCGGCCTGGACGCGCTGCTTGTTGTCGGTCGTGGAGGCGAGGGCCTCGCGGCACCGGTTCGCCATGTCGTCGACGTGGAGGTCGAGCAACGCCAGGTAGAGCTCCAGCTTGCCCGGAAAGTGTTGGTAGAGCACCGGCTTGCTGACCCCGGCCCGCTCGGCGATCTCGTCCATCGCGGCCGCGTGGTAGCCGTTCTCCACGAAGACCTCCTGCGCCGCGTTCAGCAACTGTCGGCGACGGGCCATCCGGGGCAGCCGGGTGCCCCGGGGCTTGGCGTCCGGGGTAGCGGTCACGGGACTCTCCTTGGGGACGGTTCACGCGTCGCGCGATCGGCGATCGCGCTCGGCCTTCCTGCTGATCGAGTTGGATTCGGATCTCAGCCGGCCAGGCATCCGCCTGCCCCACGCTCCCGTGGATCCGGTTCGGGGTTCACATCCTACGCGCGGGTAACCAGGTCAGCGATAGTCGTCGTCGCCGAGATCGACCGTGCGCTCCTGGTCGGCGGCGTCGGCGGGATCGACGTCGTAGGGGATCTCCAGGGGCCATTCGCGCTGGTCGGCGCGTATGGTCAGGTGCTGCTCGATGGCGTCGGCCTCGGGGACCTCGGTCTCCAGCGCGTCGGCGACGTCGTCGAGGGGCTCCAGTGCGTCCAGCGAGGCCTCGTTGCCTCCCACATCCATCTCCGACATGTTCAGTACCCTCCGTCGGCAGGCGAACTCGCCCGCTCCATACCCCGATGCGTCCAGCCTAAGGCCCGTCCCCGGTGCCGCTCCGCTCCGGCGGCGCCATGAGATCACCCAATTCCGCGACACGGCGCAGAACGTCCTCGGCGGTGAACGCCAGATCCTCGGGCCGGTCGCAGCCCTCCACCTCTTCCCAGGTGACCGGCGTGGACACCGTGGGCAGCCGGTTGGCGCGCAGCGAGTAAGGGGAGACGGTGGTCTTGGCGGGGTTGTTCTGGCTCCAGTCGATGAAGACCTTGCCGGGGCGCAGCTTCCTGGCCATCTGGCTCACGATCTCGTCCGGCCGTTCCTTCTCCAGCCGCTGGGCGAGCGCCTTGGCGTACTCGGAGGGGCTGCCGGACCTGTGGGACCAGGGGACGTAGACCTGCATCCCCTTGTTGCCGCTGGTCTTCGGGCAGCCCGCAAGGCCGTCCTCGCGCAGGACGTCCCTGAGCCGCAGCGCCACGCGGGAGCACTCGACGATAGTCGCCGGCGCGCCGGGGTCCAGGTCGAAGACCATGGTGTCGGGCGGCTGGGGCCGTCCCTGCTCGTCGATCCGCCACATCGGGGTGTGGAACTCCAGGGCGGCGAGGTTCGCGAGATAGACCAGCGTGGGCAGGTCGTCGACGATGGTGTAGACGATGGTGTCGCGATCTTTGGTGCTGCCCGGAGCGGGCAGGCGCGCCGTGCGCACCCACGCGGGTGTGTGCGCGGGCCGGTTCTTCTCGAAGAAGAACTGCTCGCCCACGCCGTTGGGATAGCGCTTGACGGTCATCGGACGGCCCCTGAGGTGCGGGAGCATGACGGGGGCGAGGCGGCTGTAGTAGTCGATCACCTCGGCCTTGGTGAACCCCGCCTCGGGATACAGCACCTTGTCGAGGTTGGTCAGCGTCAGCTCCCGGCCGTCGACCCTGACCCGGACCTTCTCCGCCACACGCGCCCCTTCCTGTCTTTCTCTTCCCGTGCTCAGTTGGGCACCGATCAAACCAGGCGGGCGCCTGACCGGATACGGCATTCAACACTGGGTATCTGCCCATCTAGAAATGCTTTGTGCCCTTGCCGCCAACGAACACGCGTTCGATAGTAGGGGCGAGGTGAGGAGAAGTCATGCGTAGCATCTGGAAGGGTGCCATCTCGTTCGGGCTTGTCACCATCCCTGTGAAGCTCTACTCGGCCACCGAGCAGAAGGACGTGACGTTCCACCAGGTGCATCGCGAGGACGCCGGCCGCATCAAGTACAAGCGGGTGTGCAGCGTCGACGGCGAGGAGGTGGCGTACTCCGAGATCGCCAAGGGGTACGAGCTCCCCGGCGGCGAGGTGGTCGTGCTCACCGACGAGGACTTCGCCGACCTGCCGCTGAGCACCTCGCGCCGTATCGACGTGCTGCAGTTCACCCCGGCCGACCAGCTCGACCCGATCCTGTTCAACAAGTCGTACTACCTGGAGCCCGAGTCCACGGGCGTGAAGCCGTACGTGCTGCTCCGCGACGCGCTGGAGCGCACCGGGCAGGTGGCGATCGTGAAGGTCGCGCTGCGGCAGCGTGAGTCGCTCGCCGCCCTGCGCATCCGCGACGGGGTGTTCGTGCTGGAGACCATGCTCTGGCCCGACGAGGTCCGCGACCCGGGGTTCGCCTTCCAGGACGAGGACGTCGAGGTCCGCCCGCAGGAACTGCAGATGGCCGAGTCGCTCATCGAGACCATGGCGGGGGAGTTCGACCCCACCGACTACCACGACGCCTACCGTGAGGCGCTCCAGCAGGTCATCGAGGCCAAGGTCGCGGGCAAGGAGCTCGTGCGGCCCGAGGCCCCCGAGCAGGCGGGGCCCGCCGTCGACCTGATGGCGGCGCTGCGGGCGAGCGTCGACGCGGCCAAGCGGGAGCGCGAGGGCGGCCGCGAGAAGGCTCCGGCCTCGGGCGCCGCGAAGAAGAAGCCGGCCGCCAAGTCCGCCAAGGCCGAGAAGGACGAGAAGGACGAGAAGGACGCCAAGAAGCAGGCCCCGAAGCGCCGCACCCGCAAGACCGCCTGACCGCGGTGATCCCGGCGGCGCGCGGCGTACGATCCTGCCGCCCTATTCGAGTTATTCAGCGTCAGATAACCGCCGGGGCGGTGAAAGGCCGGTGCTCTGGAGAAGTCTCCTGGAAAAGTGAATTGCCGGGGGGCGGCGGGGGAATTTCGAGCCGGGATAAAATATCCGAGCAGGGAGAGGCCCCGGAGCGGAATCACTCCGGGGCCTCCCATGATCTGTCGGCTGAGCGGCTGGAGTCACCGGGCGGATCGCCGCCCGGGAAATCCGCTCAGGAATGGATGTTTACCTCTCCTCGTGCCGGTTGCCGTGGTGCTTGTGGCCGTGGTGGTGGTGCTCGGGACGCCAGTGGCGACGGTCGTCACGGAAGAAGTCACGGTGGCCGCCACCGTGGCTGTTGTGGCCGATGATCGCGCGGAAGAAGCGGGCCTCTACGATCTTGAAGTAGCAGTTGCGGTGGCCGCCCCCGGCACGGTGGTGGCGACGGTGGTGCTTGCTGAAGCCCTTACCGCCCCAGCCACCGTCGTCGTCCCCGAAGCCTTCGTCGCCCCATCCGCCGTGGTGGCCGTGGTGGCCGCCGCCGTCGTGGTGGCAGTGGCCGCCGCCGCCGTAGCCGCCGCCTCCGCCGAAGCCACCGCCATCGAAGCCGTCGAAGCCGTCGAAGCCGCCTCCGAAGTTGGTACCGATCGCAGTGGACGCGTTGGCGCTTGTAGCCGTGGTGGCGCCGAGACCGGCGAGACCACCAGTGAGTGCCGCGGTGACGGTCAGCATTGCGGCGTATTTCTTGACGTCGGGCATTGCGTTTTCCCCCTTGACGCATCGGGTTGCCCAGCGGACGCATTTCCTCATTTTCGAGGTAAATGCTGGGGTGACTCGTTAAGAGTCTTCCCACTTGCCATGTTTTCCTAGCGACGCATACGACAAACGGGGATCGCTGCCTTTTGGCATCTACTTAACCTGCCCTTATGTCTTTCAGTTCGATATTTCCCGATTTGCCCGATATTTCCTGCGATCGTGTGGCCTCTTCGGTCCTGTCCGGGGTAGCCCCACCTGGGCGCGGTGGTCGGCGCGAGCCGTACGGCGCCGGGATATCGTCGGAACGGATGGTGAACAGGAGGGAAAAGATCGTGGATGAACCGATTCCGCACTGGCCCGGGGAACTGCTCGATCTCGGCGGCCTCGGCGTCTACGTGCGGTCCACGCCCGAGGGGCCGCAGGAGAAGGCCGTGTTCGTGCACGGGCTCGCCGGGTCCGCGACCAACTGGACCGACCTGATGGCCGAGCTCCAGGGCCAGGTCAGGGGATACTCCATCGACCTGCCCGGAGCGGGCTACTCTCCCGCGCCGCCCGGCGGCGACTACTCCGTAGGCGCGCACGCCGCGGCCGTCACGGCGCTGATCGAGCACATCGGCGGCCCCGTCCACCTGCTCGGCAACTCCTTGGGCGGCGCCGTCGCGGTCCGGGTCGCGGCCACGCGCCCCGATCTCGTCCGCACGCTCACGCTCGTCTCGCCGGCCCTGCCCGACCTGCTTCCCCGGTACGGCCCGGCCCGCGTCGCCATGTCGGCGGCCCCCCGGCTCGGCGAGTGGGCCGTCATGCGCCTCCGCTCGCTGCCGCCCGAGCGCAGGATCAGGGCGACCATGGCCATGTGCTACGCCGACAGCGCCCGGGTCCACCCCGACCGCCTGGAGGACGCCGTGGCTGAGCTGCGCCGCCGCGACGAGCTTCCGTACGCGGGCCTGGCGCTGGTGGCCACGGCCCGCGCCCTGGTCAACGAGTACTTCCGGCGCGGCGCGGACAACCTGTGGCGGCTGGCCGCCCAGGTGACCGCTCCCACGCTGGTGGTACACGGGCGGCACGACCGCCTCGTGGACCCGAGGATGGCGTCGAGGGCAGGGCGCACGTTCCAGGACGTCCGGCTGGTGCTCCTGCCCCACGCGGCCCACGTCGCGCAGATGGAGTTCCCCGCGCTCGTCGCCCGCCACGTACGCGTCCTGATGCAGGATGGAGCGAGGAGGGCGACCGCGAGCCACGACGGCGCGAAGTCCCTGGGGGACGCGAAGGACGCGCGGAGCCCGGAGAATACGGCCGCCGTCGGCTAAGATCGCCGATTCGGGAATGCGGGGGCAACCGGGTTAGGTTGTGACAGACGGCTGGGCGCGTAGCCTGACGGGCAAGCCGCCAAATGGGAAGATCCCCTGAAACGGGAGCGTAGAACTGTGTCGTTGCCACCGCTGGTAGAGCCGGCCGACGAGCTGACCGTTGACGAGGTGCGCCGCTACTCTCGCCACCTGATCATCCCCGATGTGGGGATGGCCGGGCAGAAGCGGCTGAAGAACGCCAAGGTGCTCTGTGTGGGCGCCGGCGGCCTCGGTTCCCCGGCGCTGATGTACCTCGCCGCGGCCGGTGTGGGCACACTCGGCGTCGTCGACTTCGATGTCGTTGATGAGTCCAACCTTCAGCGGCAGATCATCCACGGACAGTCGGACGTCGGCCGCCTGAAGGCCGAGAGCGCCGCCGCGACGGTCCGCGAGATCAATCCCCTGGTCAACGTCGTGATCCACAACGTGGCGCTCACGACCGACAACGTGATGGACATCTTCGCCGCCTACGACCTGATCGTCGACGGCACCGACAACTTCGCGACTCGCTACATGGTGAACGACGCGGCCGTCCTGCTGGGCAAGCCCTACATCTGGGGCTCGATCTACCGCTTCGACGGCCAGGCGAGCGTGTTCTGGTCCGAGTACGGGCCCTGCTACCGCTGCCTGTACCCCGAGCCGCCGCCTCCGGGCATGGTGCCGTCCTGCGCCGAGGGCGGCGTCCTCGGCGTGCTCTGCGCCTCCATCGGCTCGATCCAGGTGAACGAGGCGATCAAGGTGCTCACGGGCATCGGCGATCCGCTGGTCGGGCGTCTGATGATCTATGACGCCCTGGAGATGAAGTACCGCGACGTCAAGGTCCGCAAGGACCCCGAGTGCCCGCTCTGCGGCAAGAACCCCACGATCACTGAGCTGATCGACTACGAGGCGTTCTGCGGCACGATCTCCGACGAGGCCCAGCAGGCCGCGTCGGGCTCCACGATCACCGCCAAGGAGCTCAAGGACATGCAGGACCGCGGGGACGACATCTTCCTCGTCGACGTCCGAGAGCAGAACGAGTACGAGATCGTCAGCATCCCCGGCGCCGTGCTGATCCCGAAGGGCGACTTCGTGCGGGGCACGGCCCTGGAGCGGCTGCCGCACGACAAGAAGATCGTCCTGCACTGCAAGTCGGGAGCCCGGTCCGCCGAGGCGCTGGCGGTCCTGAAGAACGCCGGCTTCTCCGACGCCGTCCACGTCGGCGGTGGCGTGCTGAGCTGGGTCAAGACCGTCGACCCCTCGCTTCCGACCTACTGATCCGGTCGGGCGAAAGTCCTCGGTGTCACCACCGTCTGGTTCGTGGCCGC
>NZ_JBEZFH010000184.1:0-15491 GCF_040649355.1 Sphaerisporangium sp. NPDC049002
TCAAAACACACACCCCCTACGACCAAGCAACCGCCTGGTCACACCGACAGAACGATTTTGCCGCTTGACAGCCCAGCTCCAGGGATGTCTGACCCGACCCTCTATATGCTTCGACGACCAAGGCCGTGACGGTCTCTCCCGATGACCTTGACGGCCTCATCCCCCGGTGCCGGAAGAGAGCGAGCCGTGATGAGCGACGGAGGTCGGCGCGGGCATCGCCTTCTGGGGAGGGCCGCGATCGGGGTGCTCCTGGCGGCGGCGACCCTGGTGAACCACCTCGCGTGGCTCGGGTGGCACCGAGAAAGGGACGTCGGCCCGGACGGCGGCGTCAGCGGTCCCTACGAGGCGTGGCAGATAGCCGGGCTGGTCATCGTCCTTGCGATCCTCGCCGCTTTCGCCGGGTGGCGTGGCCATCCCGTCATCGGCACGCTCGTGATCGGGGGCGTCATGTGGGCGTCCTGGACCCTCGACGCCGCGACGTCAGACGACAGCGGCCCGTGGGCCGTGGGCGCGCTGTTGTTGTTCCCGGCCGCCTTCTGCGGAGTCGGCCTTGTCGCGTGGCTCGCGGCCTCGCTCAGGCGCCGAAGCACCGGCCGATGACCGGATGGGTCCCCGGCGCCGGGAGGCGTGACCGGCTGGGCGGTGGGGCGAGCGGCCTGCGGCTAGGGTGGCCGCGTGGCTGGGAATCTGACACGCGATGAGGCGCTGGAGCGCACGCGACTGCTGACGGTCGACTCCTACGAGGTCGAGCTCGACCTGACGACGGGTCCCGATCGGTTCAGATCCACCACCCTGGTGCGGTTCCGCTGCGCCGAGCCGGGGGCCGAGGTGTTCTGCGACCTGGTGGACGCCGAGGTGGGCGAGGTGGTCCTCAACGGGACCGCGATCGACCCCGGGCTGTACGACCCGGAGACCGGGCGGATCCCGCTGCCCCGCCTCGCCGGGGAGAACGAGCTGCGGGTGGCCGCCGACTGCGCGTACTCGCACACCGGGCAGGGGCTGCACCGCTTCACCGATCCCGTCGACGGCGAGGTCTACCTGCACAGCCAGTTCGCCACCGCCGACGCGCAGCGCGTGTTCGCCTGCTTCGACCAGCCCGATCTCAAGGCGACGTTCCAGTTCACCGTGGTCGCGCCGGTCGGCTGGGAGGTCGTATCCAACACGGCCGAGTCCGCGTGCGAGCCGCTCGGCGACGCGCGGCGCTGGCACTTTCCCCCGACGCCGCCGCTGCCGACCTACATCGGCGCGGTGGTCGCCGGGCCGTACCACGGGGTGGCGGGGGAGTACCTCGGGCCTGACGGGCAGCGCATCCCCATGCGGCTGTTCTGCCGGGCCTCGCTCGCCGGGCATCTGGACGCCGAGGCCATCTTCGACGTCACCCGGAGAGGCCTCGACTTCTACCAGCGGGCCTTCCGGCTGCCGTACCCGTTCGGCAAGTACGACCAGCTGTTCGTGCCCGAGACCAACTTCGGCGCGATGGAGAACCCCGGCTGCGTGACCTTCAAGGAGGAGTACGTCTTCCGGTCCAAGGTCACCGACGCCGTGTACGAGCGCAGGGCCAACACGATCCTGCACGAGATGGCGCACATGTGGTTCGGCGACCTGGTCACCATGCGGTGGTGGGACGACCTCTGGCTGAACGAGTCCTTCGCCACCTACGCCGCGACGCTCGCCCAGGTCTCCTCCACCCGCTGGACCGGGGCATGGGCGACCTTCGCCGACAGCTACAAGGCCCACGCCTGCCGGCAGGACCAGTTGCCGTCGACCCATCCGATCGCCGCCGACATCATCGACATCAGGGCCATGGAGGTGAACTTCGACGCGATCACGTACCAGAAGGGCGCCTCGGTGCTCAAGCAACTGGTAGCCGCGATCGGCTTCGACGACTTCATGGGGGGCCTGCGCCGGTACTTCCAGCGGCACGCCTGGGGCAGCACCACCCTCGCCGACCTGCTCAAGGCGCTGGAGGAGGAGTCCGGCCGCAGCCTCGCCGGCTGGTCGAGCGAGTGGCTAGAGACCGAGGGGCCGAACACGCTGCGCCCCGCGTTCGACCTCGACGCGGACGGACGGTTCACCTCGTTCGCCGTACTGCAGTCCGCGCCCGCCGCCCACCCGACGCTGCGCTCGCACCGCATCGCGATCGGGTTGTACGAGCGGGGGCCGACCGGCCTTGCGCGGCGGCGGCGCGTCGAGCTGGACATCGCGGGCGAGCGCACCGAGGTCGGCGAGCTCCTCGGTGAGACGCGGCCCGATCTGCTGCTGCTCAACGACGACGACCTGACCTACGCCAAGGTACGGCTCGACCCGCATTCGCTGCGCACCATGGTGTCCGCGATCGGGGAGATCGCCGATCCGCTGGCGCAGGCGGTGTGCTGGACGATCGCCTGGGACATGGTGCGCGACGCCGAGCTGCCCGCCCGCGACTACGTCTCGCTGGTGCTGTCCGGCGTGGGCTCGGTTCGCGTCGCCTCGATCGTGCGGACACTGCTGGAGCAGGCGCGTGTGGCGGCCCGGCAGCACACCGACCCGGCGGGGCGGGCGAGCTGCCTGCGCGCGCTCGCCGGCGGCCTGCTCGGCCTGGCCGAGGCCGCCGAGCCGGGCGGCGAGGGGCAACTGGCCTACGTGCAGGCGTTCGCCACGCTCGCCGGCGCCCCCGAGCACCTTGAGGTGGTGGCCGGGCACCTCGACGGGTCGGCCGAGCTGCCGGGGCTGGCGGTGGACACCGACCTGCGATGGGCGCTGCTGCGGCGGCTGGTCGTCCACGGCCGGGCAGGTCACGCCGAGATCGACGCCGAGCTGGGCAGGGACGCCACCGCGGGCGGCCAGCGCAGCGCCGCGGCCTGCCGGGCGGCGATCGGAACCCCGGAAGGCAAGGCCGAGGCGTGGCGGCGGATCGTCTCGGGCGAGCTGTCCACCGCGATCCTCGGCGCGACCCTCGACGGCTTCCGCGAGCCTGACCACGCCGAGCTGCTCGTGCCCTATGTCGACAGGTACTTCGCGGTCCTTGAGTCGGTCGTGGGCCGGTGGCCGAGCGAGTTCACCCAGGCGTTCGCGAGGGCGGCGTACCCGTCGAGGGTGGTGTCACAGGAGACCATCGCGCGCACCGACGACTACCTCGCGAGCGCCGAGCCGCCGGGCTGGCTGCGGCGGCTCGTACTGGAGGGCCGCGACGAACTGGCCCGCACGCTCCGCACCCAGGCGCGCGACGCCTTGTAGAGGTACCTCGGACGCTCCGCGGCCGGAGGTACCCAAGCTTTGTGACGGCCCGGTCGTGCTCAGCCCGCGGTTCGCCGCTCGGCCTCGCGCATGGCCTCCGCGACCAGGTGGTCCTGCCCGGTCCCGGCGAGCAGTCCCGTGGCGACGCCGTCGATGTCGGCGGAGCCGCGGTTCTGGCTGAGCTTCCACTTCGCCTCGATCCGCGTGATGACGACCTCCACGCCGACGATCGCGCGTAGCTGTCCCTTGATGAAGGCTTCGGGCGCGTCGTCCACCGACCACGGCTCCGGCCGGGCCGACTCGTGCTTGCCGGTGAGGCGCCTCACGAGCGACTCGGTCCAGTCGGGGTCGTCGTGGGTGACGAGCCTGCCGTAGACGTGCGCGGTGACGTAGTTCCAGGTCGGGACGACGCGCCCGTGCTCACGCTTGGCGGCGTACCACGACGGGGTGACGTACGCGTCGGGTCCCCGCACGATGACCAGGGCCTCGGCGTCCGAGCCGTGGCGCCACTGCTCGTTGTTCCTGGCCAGGTGCCCCAGCAGAGCGCCCTGCTCCCCGGCGGCCGGGTCGAACACGAACGGAAGCAAGGTCGCCATGATCCCGCGAGGGGTCCAGGTGATCAGATCCGAGGCTCCCGAGCGGTCGAGAAGCTCATGGACGGACGGGAGGTCGGGCGCGGAGAAGTGCTGGGGGACGTACATGATCACTCCGATCGGGCGACGCGGGAATCCCATGCTCTCGCATGCTTCCGCGTCACCGAGCGTGGCACGGGCCGCAGCGACCACCGCCTCACAGCGCGAGGAGCCGAAGGTGGCCATCGGTTCATGCTCGGCCCCCGCCCATCCGTGACCACGCCGGACGAGGCGCCGGACCCAGGTGCTGCCCGGCCGGTTCTACGCGTGGGTATCGGTGTCCCACAGATCGGTGCTGTGAGCGTCGACGAGGGCGCCGATGCGGGCCAGGACCTCGGAGGCGGGCAGGACGTCCAGGCGGCGCCCGTCACGCAGACGCACGGCGACCTGGTCGTCGGCGGCCTCCTTGGCGCCGATCACCGCCTGGTACGGCACGAGCCGGGCCGCCCGGACGCGGGCGCCCAGGGTGCCGTGCTCCGGCCCGGCGATCTCAGCGCGCAGTCCCCGGCCGGCGCACCGCTGGACGAGCCCGCCGGCCTGCGGCATCTCCGCCTCGGAGATCGGGAGGACCACCAGCTGGGTGGGGGCGAGCCAGGCGGGGAAGGCGCCGCCGTGCTGCTCGATGAGGTGCGCGACGGCCCTCTCCACGCTGCCGATGATGCTGCGGTGCACCATGACCGGCCGGTGTCTGGCGCCGTCCTGGCCGATGTAGTGCAGATCGAACCGCTCGGGCTGGTGGAAGTCGACCTGCACGGTGGACAGGGTGGCCTCGCGGCCGGCGCTGTCGGCGATCTGGACGTCGATCTTCGGGCCGTAGAACGCCGCCTCCCCTTCCGCGGCCTCGTAGGCGACACCGGAACGGTCGAGGACGTCGGTCAGCAGGGCGGTGGCCCGTTCCCACATGTCAGGGGCGGCGACGTACTTGCCCCCCGGCCCCGGCAGGGACAGCCGGTAGCGGGCCGGGCGGATGCCGAGAGCGCCGTACGCCCGGCGGATCAGCTCCAGCGCCGCCCGCGCCTCGTCGGCCACCTGGTCCAGGGTGCAGAAGATGTGCGCGTCATTGAGCTGGATCGCCCGTACGCGGGTCAGCCCGCCGAGCACCCCTGACAACTCCGCGCGGTACATGCCTCCCAGCTCGGCCATCCGCAGGGGCAGCTCCCGGTAGCTGTGAGAACGGGAGCGGTACATCAGCGCGTGGTGCGGGCACAGGCTCGGCCGCAGCACGACCTGCTCGCCGCCGAGATCCATCGGGGGGAACATGTCGTCGCTGTAGTGCGACCAGTGCCCGGAGATCTCGTACAGCTCCCGCTTGCCCAGAACGGGCGAGTACACATGCTGGTAGCCCGCCCGGCGCTCGGCGCCGCGGATGTACTCCTCAAGGGTGTGCCGTACGGTCGCACCGGCGGGCAACCAGTACGGCAGCCCAGCGCCGATCAGGGGGTCGGTGTCGAACAGACCCAGCTCGCGGCCGAGCTTGCGGTGATCGTGCATCGTGGTCTCCTCGCGGATGGTGAGGCGAGTGACCAGACGGCGAAGCCCCGGGGCACTCGCCCCGGGGCTTCGACTAAGTCATCTGTCAGCGCGCCGGGACACTCTCCGGCGTCGTCGTCACAGCAGCGCGCTTCATGCCCGCAACGCTAGCAGACACGTGGCGACCCCCACAGGTGTCGTCAACACGTCCCTCGGCCTCACCGCCGACCACCTGGTGAGCCCGAGTTGCCCGGCCCGTCGAGGCACGCCGGCAGGACCTGTGGCAGGGGAGCCTTCCGGACGGCGAAATTCCGCACTCAGGAAGATGCGGGCCGAGTCGGAGGCCGTCCACGATGATCCGCATGTCCACACTTAGGAAGTTGCGTGCCGAATTGGACGCTGTCGCCGATGCGGTGACGCGCCCGTTCGGCCTGCCTCGGATGGCGAGGCGGCCGGGGGGCCGGCCGTGGTCAGGCCTCCCGGCGAACCGAGGTGTGGACTACGGCCCGCACGCTTCGTGAGCGGCGGAACCCGCCCCTGCGCCATCAGAACGAGGAGGCCATATGAGCCTTGACGATATTCACCAGGTGAAAACGCAGGGTGCCATCGCAGCGAGCGGCGAGGCCGTACGCCCGATGGCGCCGGACAGAGGGGACCTGGTCGCCGGGGAGATCGACGGGAGACGAATCCGGCTTCCCGGCGAAGAATGCCTGCCGGAACTGCTCTGGGAGCACGTGCGGGCACAGCCGGACCGTACGGCGTGCGTCTACGGCGACGAGCGCCTCACCTACCGCGAGCTCGCTGAGCGCAGCGCGGACCTGGCCGCCCACCTGCGGCGTCTCGGCGTGGCCGTCGACGACTGCATCGGCGTGTTCGTCGAGCCGTCGATCGAGCTGATGACGGGCGTGTGGGGAATCCTGTGCTCCGGTGGCGCCTACCTGCCGCTCTCCCCCGATTATCCCGAGGAGCGGCTGCGCTACATCATCGAGGACTCCCGCACCGAGGTCATCCTCACCCAGCGGGGGCTCGTGGGGCGGCTGACGGAGCTGGCACCGCGGGGAACGCGGATAGTCGTCCTGGACGCGCCGGACGCGCTGTCGCCAGAATCGAGCGGCGCCCCCGGGGGTGGCAGCGGCATCGACCCCGGCGACGCGGCGTACGTCGTCTACACCTCCGGCAGCACGGGCAAGCCCAAAGGGGTGGTGATCGAGCACCGCGCCATCGTCCACCAGATGCGGTGGCTGAACACCGTCCACCGGATCGACCGGGACCGGGTCGTCCTGCAGAAGACCCCCATGAGCTTCGACGCGGCGCAGTGGGAGATCCTGGCCCCCGCCTGCGGCAGCACGGTCGTCATGGGCGGCCCCGGCGTCTACCGTGACCCCGAACGGCTCGTCGACACCGTCGTGGCCCACGGCGTGACCACGTTGCAGTGCGTCCCGACCCTGCTGCAGGCGCTGCTGGACACCGAGCGGCTGGGGGAGTGCACGTCGCTCACCCAGCTCTTCAGCGGTGGGGAGGCCCTTTCCCGGCCCCTCGCGCTGCGCTGCCTGGACGTGCTGCCCGGCTGTGAGCTGGTCAACCTGTACGGGCCGACCGAGTGCACCATCAACTCCTCCAGCTTCACCGTCGACCGGGACTCCGTCGCGGACGGCGGCCAGACGATCTCGATAGGCACGCCCGCGTACGACACCCAGTTCTACGTTCTCGACGGTGATCGGCGGCCGGTCGCCCCCGGCGAGGTCGGCGAGCTGTACATCGGCGGGGTCCAGCTCGCGCGGGGCTACCTGCACCGGCCCGACCTGACCGCGGAGAGGTTCGTCGACAACCCGTTCTACACGGATCGCGGGTCCTCCCGGCTCTACCGGACCGGTGACCTCGCCTACTGGAACGCCGACGGCACCCTGCAGTTCGTCGGCCGCGTCGACAACCAGGTGAAGCTGCGGGGTTTCCGGATCGAGCTGGACGAGATCAGGCTGGGCATCGAGGGCCACGACTGGGTGCGGAACGCGGCGGTCGTCGTCAAGGACGACCCCGTCACCGGCTTCCAGCACCTTGTCGCCTACGTCGAGCTGAATCCGAAGGAAGCGGCCCTGATGGACCAGGGCGACCACGGCACCCACCACCTGTCGAAGGAGAGCAGGCTCCAGGTGCTCGCGCAGTTGTCCGACGGGGGGTGCCGGGACGACGCGGAGACCAGGGGCAAGGCGGTGGCCGACCTCCCCGGCAGGACACCGACCGAGGAGCAGCGCGCGCGGGTCTTCGCCCGCAAGACCTACCGCTTCTTCGAGGGCGGCGAGGTCACGAAGGACGACATAGTCCGCCTGCTCGGAAGGAGCGGCGCGGGTGCCCGTCCGCGTGGCCTTTCCACGCTGGGCCTCGCCGAGCTCGGGGAGATCCTCCGATATTTCGGGCAGTTCTCCAGTGACGACCGGCTGCTGCCGAAGTACGGCTACGCCTCCCCCGGATCCCTCTACGCGACGCAGATGTACCTGGAGATCAACGGCCTCGACGGCGTGCGGCCCGGATTCCACTACTACCACCCCGTACGGCATCAGCTGATCCTGATCCGGGAGAAGCCGGCCGAGCCGGCCCCGCACCTGAAGATCCACTTCATGGGGAAGCGGCGGGCGATCGAGCCGATCTACAAGAAGAACGTCCGCGAGGTCCTCGAAATGGAGGCCGGCCACATGGTCGGCCTGTTCGAGGAGATCCTCCCCGACCACGGTCTCGACATCAGGGCCCTCGGCTACGCGCCCGAGACGAAGGAACAGCTTGAGTGCGCGGACGAGGACGACTATCTCGGCACGTTCGAGGCGGTGCCGTACGCCGGGCCGAGGCCCGCGGACTCGCTCGACGTCTACGTGCAGGCCCACCCCGGAAAGGTGGCGGGGCTGGCCGGGGGGCTCTACCGGTACGTGGACGGCGACCTGCGCGGGGTCTCCGACGACATGATCCTGAGAAAGCATGTCGTGGCCATCAACCAGCAGGTCTACCAGCGGTCCGCCTTCGGGATCGCGCTGGTCGGGAGACCGGGCCCGCACTGGCTCGGCTACCTCGACCTCGGCCGGAAGCTCCACCGCCTGCAGATGAACGACCTGGGCTTCGGCTTCATGCCCTCCGGTTATGGCTCCAGGACGGGCCACGACCTGCCGTCGGCGCGGCGGATGGAGAGCATCCTGCGCGCCTGCGGCGGAGAACCTGGCCCGTTCTACTTCGCCGTCGGCGGTCGCGTCAGCGACGAGCAGGTGCTGAGCACGGGGATGAAGGAGGACTCCGTCCACATGAGGGGTCCGACGGAGATGATCAGAGATGATCTGATCGGTTTCCTGCCGGACTACATGCTGCCGAACAGGGTCGTGATCCTCGACAGGCTGCCGCGCACGGCGAACGGGAAGATCGACTCTAGGGCGCTGGAAGCGTGGGACCTGGCCGACGCCGTCTCCTCCGACGAGCCTTTCGTCGCTCCCCGGACGAAGGACGAGGAACGCATCGCTCGCGTCTGGGGAAGGGTGCTGAAGCGGGAGAAGGTCTCGGTCCGGGACGACTTCTTCTTGTCCGGGGGAAACTCGCTGATCGCGATGGCGCTCGTCAGTAGAATCAACGACGAGTTCCAGTGTTCGCTCCCGATGCAGGTGGTGTTCACGTCTCCGACCGTGGAGAAACTCCTGATCGAGGTCGACGCCGACGGCGCGAGGCCTTCATCGCGTCTGGTCGGGCTGAAGACCGCAGGATCGAAGAATCCCATCTATTGTTGGCCCGGTCTGGGCGGCTATACCATGAACCTCAGGCCGCTGGCGGAAAAGACAGGCGTCGACCGGCCTTTCTATGGTGTGCAGGCCCACGGGATCAATGAAGACGAGGTTCCGTATTCCACCGTCCAAGAAATGGCCGCGGAGGATGTCAGGGCCATCAAGCGGCTCCAGCCTGAGGGGCCGTACATGCTCTGGGGGTACTCCTTCGGCGCGCGCGTCGCCTTCGAGGCGGCCCGGCAGCTCGAACAGATGGGTGAGCAGGTCGAGAGCCTCGTGCTCATCGCCCCAGGGTCGCCGCGGGTCCGGGCGGGCGACGAGCCCGGCGGCGGCGACGAACCCGTCTACACCAACCGTAAATACCTGACCATTCTCTTCTCGGTCTTCGCCGGAGGCATCGACGGGCCGCTGCTCGACGCCTGCCTGAAGGAGGTCGAGGACGAGGACGGATTCGTGTCGTTCGTCGGGGCGAATTTCGGGGGGCTCGACCCCGATCTGGTGCGAAGAATAGTCCGGACCGTACGCCGGACGTATCAGATGAAATATCACCCCGGGGATCCGGCGGAGCGGCGGATAAACGCTCCGATCACGATACTGAAAGCCAGGGGCGACGAACCGTCGTTCATCGAGAACGGCGACGGGCATTTCTCGGAACCGCCGGCCGTCGTCGATCTGGAAGCCGATCACTACAGCCTTCTCAAGGAGCCGGGCCTTGACGAGTTGCTGCGAACCGTACGTCACGCGCTGGGCGCGTGAATTTTCATCGACAACCCGTGTCGGCCGGAGGATGTTCCACCCGCCGAGGCGGACACCGAGGAGCGGAAGATGCCGCATGTGAATATCAAGTACTTTCCGCAGCCGTTGAGCGACGAGCAGGAGGCCGCGCTGGTCGCCGCGGTGAGCGGAGCCGTACGGGACGCCCTCGGATGCGACGAGGGCGTCATATCCATCGCTCTGGAACCGGTCGCGGCAGAAGAGTGGGACGGACTGGTCTACGGGCCGGAGATCGTCGGACGCAAGCACCTGCTGCGTAAGACGCCGAACTACTGATGACCGACGATCAAGCGCTGACGCCGCGCGGAGAAGGGCCGCCGGGGCTGCTGCGCCTCCTGGGGGAGGACCTGCGGACGATCGCCGAGCGCGATCCGTCCGTCCGTAGCCGGCGGGAGGCGTTGCTCCACCCGGTGCTTCCGGCGATGTGGCTGTACCGGGTAGCCCACCCGCTGTACCGGCGCGGCCGGCGGTTGCCGGCCCGGCTGCTGATGCTGCTCGCGCGCGGGATCACCGGGGTGGAGATCCACCCCGGCGCGGTGCTCGGGCGGAGGGTGTTCGTCGACCACGGCGCGGCCGTGGTGGTCGGGGAGACCGCCGTCGTGGGCGACGACGTGACCCTCTACCACCAGGTAACCCTGGGGGCGGTCGGCTGGTGGCGCGACAAACGGCGTGCCGCGGGGGAACGGCGGCACCCGGTGATCGGCGCCCGCGTGGTGCTGGGTGTCGGCGCGACCGTTCTCGGGCCCGTACACGTGGGAGACGACGCCGTCGTCGGGGCGCGTGCGCTCGTCCTCGGGGACGTGCCCGCCGGCGCGCGCGCCCTCGCCCCGCTGGGGGCCGTGTCCCCCCGCCGCACAACCCCGACGCCCGCCGCCGCCCCGCTCGCCGCCGCCCCCGATCCGCTCGCCCCCGCCGCCGACCCGCTCCCGAGTGGCATTTCGCTCCCCATCGCCGATCCGCTCGCCGCCCGAGCCCCCCTGTCCCGACCACCCGACGAAAGGAATGGATCGATGAATCCGGACAGCACGGTCCTGATAGTCGGTGCCACCGATGAGACCGTACGCAAGGCCAAGGAACTCGGCCTGAGCGTCCTGTTGCTCCAGCACCCCAGCAAGGTCAGCTCCGAGCAGGAGGAGCTCGCCGACGTCCTCCGCGTCGTGGACTACACCGACTGGGCGGCCGTCGAGCCCGTCGCCAGGGAGTTGCGGGAGGAGCCGGGGTTCCGCGTCGCGGTCTCCATCACCGAGCCCGGGCTGGAGAACGCGGGGCGGGTCAACGACCTGTTCGGGCTGGACGGCACCGGCTACGAGGTCACCAGGAGGCTGCGCGACAAGCTCGCCATGCGCCGGCACCTGGCGGAGCGCGATCCGTCCGCGGTGGCCGCCGCGCCGCTCCTGCGGCGCGAGGACCTGGACTCCTTCGGAGCCGCCCACGGCTACCCGTTCATCGTCAAGCCAACCGACGCGACCGCCGGCATCGGCGTCTTCCGGGTCGGCGGCCCCGAGGACGCCGAGCGGATCTGGACCACGGTCGAGGGCCTGCGCGGCACGCGGACCGACCGCGTCTCGACGATGTACCTGCTGCAGGACTTCCTCATGGAGGAGTACGTCGAGGGACCGGAGTTCAGCGTCGAGGCGTTCAGCTTCGCTGGCCGCCACGTCGTCGTGGCGATCACCGAGAAGTTCGTGCACGCCGATCGCTTCGCCGAGCTCGGCCACGCCATACCTGCCCGGCTGGAGGAACCGGCGCAGGAGGAGATCCGCGCGAGCCTGAGCCGCTTCCTGGACCTGATCGGGCTCCGGGACGGCGTCACGCACACCGAGCTGAGGATCGGCGAGCGCGGCCCGGTGATCATCGAGAGCCACAACCGCATCGCCGGCGACGCGATTCCGGAGCTGGTGCGCGGCGCCTACGGCGTCGACCTGACCGAGTACGCGCTGGGCTGGCCGTTCGGGCTGGTCGCCGAGCTGCCCGACCGGCCGGAGGCGCATGCCGGGGCGAGCGTACGGTTCCTGGTCAGCGGGCCCGGACGGGTCGAGTCGGTCGAGGGCGCCGAGAACGCCGCGGCGCAGGACGGCGTGCTGGCTGTGCGCATCACCGCCAAACCCGGGGACACGGTCCACGCCATACGCGACAACTGGGACCGGCTCGGCCTGGTCGCGGTCACCGCCTCCGACACGACCGCGGCGATCCGGCGCGGCGCTGAGGTCATCGACGAGACCATCCGGATCTGGGTGGCGGGCGAGGACGGGCGCGTCTGGCTCGCGAACGTGGCCGAGGCCGGATCACCGGCGGGGGTACGGGCATGAGCGTCCTCATCGTGCACCGCAGCCCCCTGGAGCCGTTCCCCTACCACCGCTGGCTGCGCGACTACGAGGGCCCGGTGGTGATCCTCGCCGCCCGCGACAGGTTCGAGCCGTTCGGCGAGCAGGTGCCGGTGGGGAACCTCGGCTACACGCACCTGGAGACCTTCGACGACGACGAACAGGTGGCCGAGCGGGTCGTACGGCTCGCCGCCGAGTACGGCACCACGCACCTGATCGGGGAGCACGAGGCCGACGTGCTGCGCGTAGCCACCCTGCGCGAGCGACTCGGGCTGCCCGGCCCCCGGGCCGCCGACGTGCTGCCGTTCCGCGACAAGGCCCTGATGAAGGAACACGCCGTACGGGCCGGCGTGGAGGTCGCGCCGCACACCGTGCCGCGCACCGAGGCGGACGTGCTGGCCTTCGCCGAAGTCCACGGGTTCCCCCTGGTGTTCAAGAACAGGACCAGCTTCAACTCCATCGGCCTGCGCATCCTGCGCGACCGGGACGCCCTGACGGACTTCCTCGCCGAGGCGTACGGTTCGCCGCGCGACGACCTGCTGCTGGAGGCGTACATCCCCGGCCGGATGTGCCATGTGGACGGGCTGGTGGTGAACGGCGAGACCGTGCTGGTCTGGCCGTCCCAGTACCAGTACGAGCTCGCCTCCTTCGGCAGCGATCCCGGTTCCCGGGTCGACCTGGCACTCGACCCGGACGACCCGCTCACCGACCGCCTCCTGGAGCTGACCGACCAGACGCTCGCGGCGCTGCGCCTGCCCGGTGGGCACCTGCGTGACCACGCCTTCCACGCGGAGATCTTCCACACGCCGGACGACCGGCTGGTGCTGTGCGAGATCGCCTGCCGGTCCGGCGGCGGGAAGATCCGCGAGGTCTTCCACACCCTGTTCGGGGTCAACCTCGCCGAGAACTCCATCCGTGCCCAGCTCGGCCTGTCGTTGCCCGACGTGGAGCAGGTCGTGCGTTCCGGGCGGCGGCCGAAGCCGGCGCGCATGGCCGGTCAGGTGCTGATGATGAAGCGGCCGGGACTGATCCACTCGCTGCCCGACGCCCCGCAGGAACCCTGGGTGGAGCACTTCTGGCTCTACGCCCGCACGGGCCAGGTGGTCCCGCCCGCCGCGGGCTCGGCCGACTTCCTGACCGTCGTCATCGCCTCGGCCCCCACGCGCGCGGAGTGCGAGCGCAGGTTGCGCTCGCTCGGCGCGCGGCTGGAGGAACAGGTGCGGGTCGTGGCGGTACCGTCGTGAGACGCCCGTCCACGCAGGTGCGTTACATGGCCGGCATGGTGATCGACGCCACCGGCAGCGGCATGTTCCTGCCCCTGTCCCTGCTGTTCTTCCACCACGTCACCGGGATGCCGATCGAACGGGTCGGCGTCATCATGACCGCGGCGGCGCTGCTCAGCCTGGTCAGCAACCCGGTCGCGGGCGTGCTCGTCGACCGGTTCGGCGCGCGGGCCGTCGTCGTGGGCGGCTACGTGGTGCGCGCCGTGGGATTCGCGACCTACCCGCTGGTGGAGTCGCCGGTGGCGATGTTCCTCGCGGTGGCGCTGGTGGCGCTCGGCGACGGCTCGTACCCGCCGTCGATCCAGTCGCTCGTCGCCGCGATCACGCAGGGCGCGGACCGCGACAAACTGCTCGCCGCTCAGCGCAGCCTGCGCAACGCCGGCCTCGGCGCGGGCGGCCTCATCGCCGGCGCCGCGCTCGGACTGGGCAGCGACGCCGCCTACCAGGGGATCGTCGTCGTCAGCGCGGTCGCGTTCGTCGCCGCCGCGCTGATCTTCCGTACGATCCCGGTCCCCCGTGTGAACGTCCGGACGGACACGAGCGCCCCCAGGAAGGGGGGATACCGGCTCATCCTGCGCGACCGCACGTTCCTGGTGCTGACGCTGCAGAACGTGCCGACCGCCTTCGGCTACATGGTGCTGTCGGTGGCGCTGCCCGTGTACGTCACCCAGGACCTGGGCGTGTCCGCGTCGCTGGTCGGCGTGCTGTACGCGGTCAACACCGTCGGCATCGCGCTGTTGCAGATCCCGGTGACGCGGCGGCTGATCCGGTACCGGCGCACCCGCACCGCCGCGTTCGGCGCCGCCATGTTCTCGGTGTCGTTCGTGGCGTTCGCCATTCTGGCCGGGGTCCCCGCGCAGGTGCAGCTGATCGGGGTCTTCGCCGCGACGGCGCTGTTCACGCTGGGGGAGATGCTGCACGGCGCGCCGCTGTCCGCGCTGGTGTCGAGCGCGGCTCCGGAGGAGACCCGCGGCAGGTACATGGCGGTCTACCAGTTCTCCTGGGCCATTCCGATCGCGCTGGCTCCGGCCGTGCTGACCACGCTGCTGAGCCTGTCGGTGACCTCCATGTGGCTCGTGCTCGCGGGAGGCGTCGCGTGCTCGGCCCTCACGTTGCTCCGCCTGGAACCCCGGCTTCCCGTCGAGGCCGTCCATCCGTACGTCCCGGCCGTGCCGGCGCCCCGGGAAGAGCCGGCCTTGGACGCGTCGGCCCGGGAGCCGGAAAATTCGATCGAAAGGTTGTCGTGAACTGATGGGCAGATCAAGTTGGCATGTCCTGCAGGGGGAGGACCCCGCGTACACGCTGCCGGAGGCCGCCGGCCAGTGTGGCTGGGTGAGCCAGTTACGGCCGCTGATCGTGGAGATGAGCCGGCCGGGTGACGTCGTGCTCGACCCGTTCGCCGGCTGGGGGACCACGCTGGTCGCGTGCGCGGTCGAGTCCCGGAAGGGAATCGGCCTGGAAGTCTCACCCGAGCGCGCGGAGCAGGCACGTCAGCGCCTGAAGGACTATCCGGGTCAGACGATGCTGTGCGCGGACGCCCGTACCCCGCCGTTGCCGGAGGAGTCGGTGGACTTCGTCCTGGCGGACCTGCCGTACTTCGGTACGAACCTGGACACGGACTCCACCGTGGACGGTCAGTTCTACGCGCTGCGGGACTACGAGCAGTACCTGAGCGCGATCGACGAGGCCTTCACCGCCGTGGCGAGGGTCATGCGCCCCGGCGCGCGGGCGGTGCTGGCCGTGCAGAACCGCCGGCTGGCGGGCGCGTTCGTGCCGCTGGCCTGGGACGTCGCCCGGGTGCTCGGCCGGCATCTGACCCTCGGGGACGAGCGGATCCACTGCTACGACCGGCCGGTCAGCGACGACGACCCGATGGTGACCAACCGCTCGCACGAGTACCTGCTGGTGGCCACGAAATAACGGCGTCACGCCGGGCGGTCGCCGGAGTCGCCGTCATCATTGGTTCGCTCGGCCCCTTTGCCGGGCGTACGCCGGACCTGCTCCTCACCGATGGGTCACGAACCTCACTCACAGCTCCAC
>NZ_JBEZFH010000185.1:0-15481 GCF_040649355.1 Sphaerisporangium sp. NPDC049002
GACTGCGGCGAGTAGTACAGGTACGCCCAGCGGTTGGTGGCGAAGGCCGGGTCGAGCGCGATGCCGAGCAGCCCGCTCTCGTTGGCGGTGAAGACGTTTAGGTGGCCCGAGGTGACGACGCCGCCGTCCGGCTTGACCGCCTTGATGTCGCCGAGCCGGTCGATGTAGAAGACCGTGTTGTCGGGGGCGATGTCCAGCATCATCGGGTTGGAGGTGTTGTCGTCGAGCGTGACCTTCTCGAACGCCGAGTCCAGGCTCGCCGAGCAGTCGGACGGCACCACACCGGCGGCGGTCTGCAGGCCGCCCAGCAGCATCTTCAGGAAGTTCGGCTCGGTGTACGAGGCGTCGTCGTGGCCCAGCGCCGTGTACCAGGACCGGCCGCCGGCGTAGTTCTGGCACCAGCTGTTGGGGTGGTCGGAGCCCATCGTGCCGCCGCTGTAGCTCGTCTCGTCCAGGGAGGTCAGGACGTGGACCGTGCCACGCGGGTCGGTGCGGAAGTCGTACCACTCGTCAGTGCGGGTCCAGCGGGCAGGAAGCCCCGCTGTGGAGGGGTGAGCGGGGTCCTCGACCTTGACGACGGCCTGCTGCGGCGCGGGGTGCTGCTTGAAGTACGCGCCGACCAGCTTGCCGTACCAGGGCCAGTCGTACTCGGTGTCGGAGGCCGCGTGCACACCGGCGAACCCGCCGCCGCCCTCGATGTAGTGCTCGAACGCGGTCTGCTGGGCGGCGTCCAGCACGTCGCCCGTGGTGGACAGGAAGACCACCACCGCGTACTTGGCCAGGTTCTCCGCGGTGAAGGCGCCCGCGTCCTCAGTGGCGTCGACGGTGAAACCGTGCTCCTGGCCGAGCTGCTTGATGGCCGCGACGCCCGCGGGGATGGAGCTGTGCCGGAAGCCGGTGGTCTTGGAGAAGACCAGGGCGGCGAACGGCGGGTCGGCGGCCGACGCGCTCGGGACGACGCCCGGCGCCGCGGCGGGGGTGGCCGACGCGTTGGCGGTGACGGGGACCAGGAGGGTGGAGACGACCAGCAGCAGTGCCGTCAGCAGTCTTCTCATGCTCCACCCCGCACGCTGTCGCGGGCGCGGGAGGGCAGGACCCCGGCATGGGTGGGCTCATGGACGCTGCCGGTGGCACCGGAAGGCCTGTGGACGTACGGGTGGGAGATGCGCATCGGGTTTTCCTCGAAGTGGGGAGCGGCGATGAGATGCGAGGAAGGTCGCGCCCGTCCTGCGGACGCTGGGGGCCATGGCGGCCGGGAGGAGGAGCCGGTTCCCGGCCGGGGCGCCGGGCGGGCCCGGCGACCGTGGTCCGCCGGCCACGGGGGTACGACGGCCGTCGTGGTCACCGAACCTCGGGCAGGGTCCAACCAGGAATGGACGAAGACATGCATGTAGGCCTGACCTCATGACTCAATCAGGCAAGGCGCGCGCCGCCGCGCTTGCTGCCGGGGTGGGTGCCGGGGTTTCCGGAGGTGCAGCCGGAGGAGTGCCGTGTCCGCCGTGCTGGTCGCCGGGTGATGCGGGAGGGGTGACCGGAGAAGTGCCGTCTCCGGCGTGCTGGGCGTGGGGGGTGGCCGTAGGGGGCGGGCTTTTTTATTTCTTGTAGATCAATTAACGAGGTTTTAACACAGCTCCTTCGTGCCTGTATAGACCCAAATGACCGAACGGATCGTTCCTGGAGCCCCCACGGCACCGGCGATCCAGGGTCGCGAACGGGTTCGCCCAGGCAGGGCAGGTCACGCGGTCGAGCGGAGCAGCACACGCCGCCGACGGGACCCCCCGCCCCGCCGGCCGTGAAACGGCCCCGGTGTGTTACCGCCGGGGCCGCCCCTTCCGGGCCACCGCACGTGAGAGCGCGCTGACCCGATTCCATGTTACCGCCGCCGGAATCTCCGCTACTGACGGCGACAGGCCCCGCGAGCCTCCCGTTCGCCGAAAGTTAGATGATCATTCGGTAAGCACGACGAGCCGTGCGAGCGACCGGAGGATGGGCCCGCGTACAACGGGCCCCAGGGACACATCGCAAGCGCAGCGAGATCCCGCGCCCGGAGTCATCGCCATCGGGGGTGTTCGGAATGGTTGGAAGGCACGCACTGCCCGCGCTGCTGGCGATCGCCGTCGGAAGCGCGATGCTGGCCGGGACAGCGGACACCGCCGCCGCCGAGCCCCGTGGCCCGCTGACGCTCCACACCGCGAACGGGCCCTATCCTCCCGCCCCCGACACCGAACCACCGACGCGGCCACGGCACCTGATGCTCTTCAAGCGGCCCTTTGGACCGATCGTCCTGAAATGGGGCCCGTCCTCGGACAACTTCGGCGTCGTGGCCTATGACGTCTACGGGATCAGACATGGGCGGTACCGGTTGATCGGGCACACCTCGGCCCACGACAGGGTCTTCGTCGACCATCACCACGTGGGCTGCTGGACCGCACGGTACTACCTCAGGGCGAGGGACGCCGCCGGGAACGTGTCGCACGCGAGCAACGTCGTCTCCTACCGCCCCTACTGGTGCGAGTAGGTTCCGAGCGGACGCCCGCACGCCCGTCTCCGAAAATCAACCGCCGCGCGGACATGGCGCTGGACCGATTCACACGGTAGAAACATCCCAACAACATCCATCTTCCTCATCTGGATGCACGTCCCCGTAACGAGAGAGCGCTCTCCCATTTCGGGGACGTAGCGTCCGGCCGTCCACCCCCCAGTAGACAGGTCGATGACCATTGTGAACGCCAGAAACGCGAGAGCGCTTCCGCGCTCGTCGAAGCAGCCGATTCGCCTGGCCCTCATGCCCGCCATCCCCCTGACGTCTTCTGCCCACGTAGCGCCGCACGCCGAGCGGAAAGGACGAACCGTATGACCACCCTGCCTCCTGGCGATGAAGGTTCCGCGAGGCGGAGCCCCAGCCATAGGCAGCTCGGGCGGGCGTTCGCGCTCGGCCTCGTGCTGACGACCGCCGTCCTGACGACGGGAACGGCCGCCACCGCCTCGCCGGCACCCCGCACCCCGGACTTCGGGCCGAACGTCACCGTCTTCGATCCGAGCATGCCGGTCAGCGAGATCCAGGCGACCCTCGACGCGGCGCACGCCACGCAGGTCGACAACGAGATGGGCACCAATCGCCACGCCTACGTGTTCAAGCCGGGCACGTACGGGACCACGGAACACCCGCTCCAGATCAAGGTCGGCTACTACACCGAGATCGCCGGCCTGGGCGCGTCGCCCACCGACGTCGTCATCAACGGCAAGGTAGAGGTCTACAACCGCTGTCTGGAGAACGGCGGCACGGGCAACTGCCTCGCGCTCGTCAACTTCTGGCGCACCCTGTCCAATCTGTCGATCAACGTCAACGCCGCCGGCCAGGACGGCTGCAGGGGATCGGCCAACTTCTGGGCCGTCTCCCAGGCCGTGTCCATGCGCCGCCTCAACGTCGGCGGTGGCAACCTGTCGCTGATGGACTACTGCACCGCCGGCCCGCAGTACGCCAGCGGCGGCTTCATCGCCGACTCCAAGCTGCCGTCCGTCACCAACGGATCGCAGCAGCAGTGGCTGACCCGCAACACCGAGGTCGCCGGTTGGTCCAACGGGGTGTGGAACCAGGTCTTCTCGGGCGTCGTCGGCGCTCCGGGCGACGCCGCCTTCCCCAACCCGCCCTACACCACGCTCGACACCACTCCGGTGAGCCGCGAGAAGCCGTACCTGTTCCTCGACGCGAAGGGCAAGTACAACGTCCGCGTCCCCTCCGCCCAGAAGAACACGCGTGGCATCACGTGGGCCAACGGCCTGACGCCGGGCCGTACGCTGCCGATCTCCGACTTCTTCGTCGCGAAGCCGTCGGACTCGGTGAAGGTCATCAACAACGAGCTCGCGCGCGGCAAGAACCTGCTGCTCACGCCCGGCGTGTACGACATCGCGCGGAACATCGAGGTCAAGCGCCCCGACACGGTGGTCCTCGGTATCGGGCACGCCACGCTGACCGCCGTCAACGGCTCGACCCCGCTCGACGTCGCCGACGTCCCCGGCGTCGTCATCGCCGGCGTCACGATCGACGCGGGCCTTCAGAAGTCGCCGGTACTGCTGCGGGTGGGCAAGGACCACGACCACGGCAGGGGTGACGATCACGGCAGGCATGGGGGCTCGGCGAACAACCCGACGACCCTGTCCGACGTGTACTTCCGCGTCGGCGGACCGCACGTCGGCAAGGCCGACACCGCGCTTGAGGTCAACAGCGACAACGTGATCATCGACCACACCTGGGTGTGGCGCGCCGACCACGGGGTCGAGGGCTTCACCGACACCCAACGGTGGAACACCAACATCGGCCGCTACGGAGCCGTCATCAACGGTGACCACGTGACCGCGACGGGCCTGTTCGTCGAGCACTTCCAGCGGTACAACACCGTCTGGAACGGCGACGACGGCACGACCATCCTGTACCAGAACGAGCTGCCGTACGACCCGCCGACCCAGGCCGACTGGATGAACGGCGCCGTCGAGGGCTACGCCGGCTACAAGGTCGGCAACCGTGTGAAGACCCACAACCTGTACGGCGGTGGCGTCTACGTCTTCAACCAGAACAACCCGTCGATCCACACCGAGAACGGCTTCGAGGTCCCGGAGACCCCGGGCGTCAAGCTGCACCACATCATGACGGTCAACCTTAGCGCCGGAATCATCGACCACGTCGTCAACGGCGTGGGCGACCCGGCCGACACGACCAAGGTCGGTTCACCGGTGTTCGTCAAGGAGTACCCGGCCCCGTAGAACACCCCGCTGTCCTGGTGGGCCGGAGTCCTTCGACTCCGGCCCACCGTCGTGAGCCCGCGTTCGCCCGAGCGCGGCCGAGCGCGGCCGAGCGCGGCCGCTGCCGGTCAGGTCGAGATCACGTACGCGGTGGGTGCGTCGACACGGTCAACAACGCGATCCGTTTCTCGAACGCCAGTATGATGCCACGGTCCAGACAGACGCTGATCGACTCGGAAAGGGCCGCACGTGGCGCAGAAGGTGATACTGGTCGACGACCTCGACTCCTCCGAGGGCGAAGACGTGGCGAGGCGGGAGTTCCCGCTGCTGAACCGTACCTTCGCCATCGACCTGTCGGATGCCAACCAGCAGCGGCTGAGCGACGCTCTCGCGTTCCTCGAAGAGGTCCTGGAGAGCTCCCGCGAAGTGAAGCAGGCGTCACGGTCGAAGAAGGTCCCCGAGCTCTCGCCCCGGCTGCAGGGCTACACCCTCACCGACGTCCGCACCTGGGCACGCGAGCAAGAGCTGGACGTACCCGCCCGTGGCAAGATCCCCGACGAGCTCGTCGAGCAGTTCGTCGCCGCCCACCCCGACGCGACCTCCACGCGGTCGTCGTCGGAGGAACATGCGGGCGGTGAAGCCCAGGACGGAGCGGAGCCGGACGCCGGCACCTGAGTCGAAGGACGGCCCGGATGGCGGCCGGATGACTGCCCGGATGGCGGCCCCCACTCAGTCGCCCCTCGGCGAGGTGGCCGCCACGGCGGGCCGACCAGTCCCCGCGTCCGTCCCCGCAATCAACGCTCCTGGCCGTCGGAAGAGACGATAGCCTGCCGGAGATCACCGATACCCTGGGTGCGCTGCCACCGCGCCTGTGATCGCAAACCGGGTGGCTCCACGCGCCGGTTCGCTGTGACGCCAATGAGCTGGGACATCTGGAGCGGTGCACATGAAACTGCGGGATCGCCTGCGGTACTGGTTCGACGGCACGATGGATCGCGGGACCCCGGCGCTGATCGGCTGGCTCGGCCTCGCTTCCGTCGTGCTCATCGCGATGGTCACCGCGCTGGTCGTCACCCTCGTCCCCGCCGAGGACCCCGTGAAGGACGGCGGCTGGCTCGGCGTCACCTGGATGAGCCTGATGCGGGCCATCGACCCCGGCACCCTGGGCGGCGACGCCGGGAGTCCCCTCTTCCTGGCTCTGATGCTCCTGGTCACCATCGGCGGCATCTTCATCGTCAGCTCGCTGATCGGTGTGCTGACCGCCGGCCTGGAGAACCGGATCGCCCAGTTGCGCAAGGGCCGGTCACGCCTCATCGAGCGCGGGCACACGATCGTGCTCGGCTGGTCGGAGCAGGTCTTCACCGTCATCGAGGAGCTCGTCAAAGCGAACCAGGGCCACCGGCGCTCCTGCGTGGTGATCCTCGCCGACCGCGACAAGGCGGACATGGACGACGAGATCCGCGCCCGCGTCGGCGAGACGGGCCGTACACGGGTGATCTGCCGGTCCGGCAGCGCGCTCAAGCGAGCCGACCTGGAACTGGTGAGCCCGGACACGGCAAAGTCGATCATGGTACTGCCACCCCCGGGCCCAGACGCCGACATCGACGTGATCAAGGCGTTGCTGCTGCTGAACAACCGCACCTGGCGCGGCTCCCGCCCACACGTGGTAACCGCTGTGCAGAACTCGGAGAACCTCGCCGCCGCCCGTCTCGCCGGCGGAGAGGCCGCTCTGGTGATCGACGCCGATGACATCGCCGTCCGCCTCGTCGTGCAGTCACACCGCCAGTCAGGCCTGTCCACGGTCTGCAGCGACCTGCTCGACTTCGCCGGCAACGAGATCTACATCCGCCCCGAGCCCTCACTCGCCGGGTCGACCTACGGCCAGGCGCTCAACGCCTACGATCTCGGCGTCCCCGTCGGGCTGCGCAGGATCGACGGAGCGGTGGTCGTCAACCCCCCGATGGACACCACCATCGGTACCCACGACCATCTGATCGTGCTGGCCGAAGACGACCTGCTCATCCGGCTGGCCGACTCCCCTCCCCCGATCGAGGAGGCGGCGATCACCTCGGTCCCCGACCGGCGGCCGATGCCGGACCGCACCCTGCTGATCGGCTGGAACTCCCGCGCGACGAAGATCATCGACCTGCTGGACCGTCTCGTCGAGCCGAACTCGGTCGTGGACATCGCCGCGCCGCGCCGGCCCGCCGACGTCATGGAGACCCCCCGGAGGAACCTGACCACCGGCTACAAGCACTGCGAGCCGACCAGCAGAGGATCACTGGAGGCCCTCGACCTGGGCAGCTACAAGCACATCATCGTGCTGGCGGACGACGGCGTCGACTTCGACCACGCCGATGACCGCACGCTGGTGACCCTGCTCCACCTGCGCGACATCGAGGTGCGGCTCGGCGACCCGTACTCGATCGTCACCGAGATCAACGACGACCGCAACCGGGAGATCTTCCAGGTCACCAAGGCCGACGACTTCATCGTCAGCACCAAACTGATCAGCCTGCTGATGACCCAACTGGCCGAGAACCGCCACCTCCAGGGGGTCTTCGCCCAGCTTTTCGACCCCGCCGGAGCGGAGATCTTCCTGAGGCCCGCGTCCGACTACGTCAGCCCCGGTGTGGAGGCGAACTTCGCCACCGTCATCGAGGCGGCCAAGCGGCGAGGACAGACGGCCATCGGCTACCGGCTCAAGCGCCACAGCGACCAGGCCCCTTCGTACGGAGTCAGCCTCAATCCCTCCAAGACCGAACCCCTGACCCTCGGCGCGGACGACAACGTCATCGTGCTCACCGAGGACTAGCGACGCGCTGCCCCGCGCAAGACGGCCCCTGACGTACGCGCGCACGGGGTTTCACGTCGCCATGCCAACTCGCGCACGGTTTCCCGTCTCCGCGTCCTCACGTCTCCGCGTCCTCGTCTCGCCACGTCCTCGCGGGTCCGCTCCGGCCCGTACGCTCCGGCCCGTACGCTCAGGCCCGTACGCTCAGGCCCGTACGTGGCGAGGCTGACGGGAGTCCGAACCCGTCGGCGTCTTCAGGCCCGGGGGTCGAAGGGGATGCCACTCGGCTTGGCGCTCGCCAGCAGGTCCCCGAACCTCCCGTCATTGATCTTGATGGTCGCGGAGCCGAAGTCCGCGGTCATCAGCCGGTCGCGCAGCGCGGTGCTGGGCCAGCCGTTCCAGTCCACGAGCGGGGGATAGCGCCAGTCGTGGTAGTGGTTCTCCGGCGGCTCGTCGTTGCCGTTGGCGAGCCGGAAGAAGTGCGTGGACGCCCCGTCCTTGTGGTAGACGACCTTGGGGTGCGACCCGTCGAAGCGCACCTGCGAGCGCGTGTAGGTCACGACGCTGCTGTGCTGGGTGGTCGACACGTACTCCACCCGGTTGGACGCCTGGTTCACCCAGGAGATGACGTGCTCCCAGTCGTGCCGGTGACCGCCGAGGCTGATGCCGGGCAGCGCCTGGTCCTTCTCGAAGTAGCTGGCGTACACGACCGCGCACCAGCCGTTGTCGCACTTGGACCGGGCGTAGGTCTGCGAGTTGTCCAGGTCCGACTGGTCCCGGCAGTTGCCGTTGACCGCCCCGGTCGGGTTCAGCCCTGGGGCGAGGGTCCCGTCCGGCCCGATGGCGGGGGTGGCGTAGCAGCCGTCGCCGTCGTAGTCGTAGGCCGGCGAGAACGACGACTCATACCCTCCGGCCGACTGGGGAAGGTTGTGCGGCGGATCGGCCCAGGCGGCCGACGCGGGGACCACGACCCCCAGGGCGGTGGCGCCGAGCACGATCCCGAGCCGGGAACCCTTGCGCCTGAAGGATGCCGTCCTCCTCTCCGACGCGGTCGCTGACTTCGATGCCCTAGCGGTGGACGTGAATGACGACAGTTTTCGCATTCTTCCGCCTTCTCGAAGGACTTGCTCCCTGACCTGCGGCGCGTCGGCATGGCTGCGATCGGCGGCGTTCTCCACGCCGATATGAGCACGCCTCGCACTTTCACGGCACCACGAGACCGACGCCTGATCAAGGTCCCCAAACGAGATGACACCGACATGTATCAGCGACGGCCAAAAGATGGCCCACGCGCGAAGCCTGGGAAGGCCCGAAGAGGCGATACCGGCCCGCCCACAGGCTGAGCGGGCCGCCGCGTGGCGGCCCGCTCAGTCGGACGGGATCCGGCTCAGCCGTTCGCCGCGGTCGGCACGGGCAGATCACGAGCCCTTCATGATCACCCTCCGACGACGACCTCGACGAAGGCCAAGCGATGCGCGCCCGCAGGCTCCCCCGGCTATGCAGTGCCTTCCCCCCAGCGGACACACAAGAAGACGCCCTCTCGATGGACGACATCCTGGACACGCACCTGGCCAACATAGGCATGACGAGAGAGCGGTCTTTCGCCCCCCTAACTGAGGGCGACGGGCACTAAACGATCAACGGTCGAGCTCTGCCCAGGCCACGCCGACGTCGACCGGTCGACCTGCGCCTACAACCTCTCCCCGCCACGTGCATTAGCTCCACCGCGACCTCCTGGTACTTACGGGTCGCGTGCGAGACCCCGCGCAGCACCTTCGTCTACGTCAACGGCACGCCGGTGTGGAACGCAGCGGGAACGGGCACCTCCCTGGCGCGGTGCCCGGTGAAAACCGAGATCAGCGACTGGACCTTCGTCAACGTGTAGCCGATCGGACGTCGATCGGCTGGCCGCCCTCGGCCGGCCCACCCGAGGTCGCGACCTCGGGTGCCGTGGTCAGCCATCGAACCGCCTCGGCCACGTGACGGATGCCGTGGTCGAGGCGCCGGAAGTAGGTGGCCCGGCTCAGATGCAGACCGTGCGCGATCACGTCATGCCCACCGCTTCTCCGCAGGTAGCACAGACTCAGTATTCGCGCGGCCTCCGCGTCCACCGGCGATCCGGAACACGCCAGTGACTCGATCTGGTACTGGATGAAAGCCGCCAGCACCTGGGGCGAGCCCAGCCCCGGCACCGCGAGCAACGGGCTGCCGGCCAGCTTGCCGGGCTCGCGCAGCTGGTTCAGCGCACTGCGGACCGCCTTGACGACGGCGTCATCGGCCCGGGCCGTAGTGCCTCGTTCCAGTTGCCGAAGCCACGCCGGCAGGTTGCCGGGGGTGAAGGTGCGCGAGAAGATGCCGCTCCGGCGCCCGCAGCGGAAGAAGTCGTCGCGGGTCTCGCCGAGTTGGCGTAGGCCCAGGCGCACCGACAGGTGCTGGTACGGCAGCCACGGCGTGGAAACGATCATGCGACCGCTCGTGATGGCGTTGGTCAGGAAGTGACGCAGAATGAGAGCACGTACCGCCGGATGGTGGTCCGCGGCGACCATCATGCCGACCACGATGCCGGTGGACGCCTCGTCATCTTGGGAGTCGGCTAGCGGCATCGCGTGCTGTTGCAGCAGCTGTTCCAGCACCGACGCGGGCCCGGTGCCGACCCGGGTGATGTTGGCCATGCCCAGCGGCCGGTCGTCGAGGTCGACGACGAGGTCGAAGCTGCTCGCGGGGTCGGCCTGCCACAGCTCGAGCATCCGGTCGGCACGACGCCGGTTCAGCGCTTCCAGCTCCGCCCATTGACCGATCAGCCGGACCACCTCGTCCTCGTCCGCCTCCGTCGCCGGCCTGACGCGCAGCGGAGCCGGCGGTGGAGGGCAGAAGAGCTCCCGGACCTGCGGGTGGGCCGACAACAGCAGGACCTGATCCGCGAGCTTGGCGCGCAGCCGGGCATCCCCCGTGGCGCCGAGCTGGTGCCGGCGATACGTGGACCCGTTCGCGATCAGCCGCTGAGACGTGACCGGATGCCGCCACTGGAACGCCAGGTCGAAGATCGTGCGGAACGGCTCGGCCACGGTCAGCCCGTGCGGATCGGACTGGACGACGCTCATGGCACTGAGCCGGTCGAACTCCTCGGGCGTCCCGTTGACCAGCACGGCGAGCAGGTCCGCGTCCGCACCGCCGACCGTCGCCACGACCGGCAGCCTGCCGGGCAGCGGGTCGGGGGCCTCGAGGGCGAGTCGCCGGATCAGCTCGCGGGCGGCGGCATCGGCGAGGCCTCCCACGGAGTCGATCCCCACGCCTGCGAGGAACGCTCGCCCCAGGCAGTCGGCGATGAGGGGGATCCCCCCGGACAGGTCGACGATCAGGTTCTGCCGGGCCATGTCCCCAATGCCCTGCGACCGTGCGAGGTCCCGCACCTCCGTAGCCGTCCACGGGGCGAGCCACACCGTCTCGACGGATCGGTCAGACCAGCCGGGCCGCGTCACAACGGGCCGTCGCCCGACGACCAGCACGCGTGTTCCCGATTTCACGCCATCGAGCCACGCACGGACGGCCTCGGCCTGGTCGTCGTGGTCGACACCGTCGAATACCAGCGGACCGGCCGTTCCCCGCTCCGGGAACTCGGGCATCGGCGACGCGGCGAAATCCAGCACCAGGCCGGACAGCGTCGCGGCCAACCGGCTCTTGCCGACGCCGACCGGTCCGCACAGGTTGACGACGGTGACCGGCCCTTCGGCCGCGGTGGGACGCATCAGATCTCTGAGCCGCCGGCACACATCGTCGTAGGCGATCGACACAGAGCGAAGGTAACAATCGCGGCGATCACCGGAAAGACATCGTGAAAGTGAAATCTCATCTTTGAACCACGAAAACCCGCTAGAGGTTAAACGCGGTTCCCGTCCTTCGGCGGTGTCCAGCTCTGGCGCCAGCCGTTCGGGAGCAAAGCAGGGCCCCACGAACCGTACGTTCGAGCGCTGGGCCTGGACGGGGGCGCCGATCCTCACTCGCGGCTCTGAGACGGATGTGAGACTTCGCGGCCCGCACGCGTTGTTACGTTCGGGTCACCGTCCACCAAGGAGGTCATCATGTCCATCGTCCGACGGATCCGCGCCGGCGCGGCCGCCACCATGATCGGCGCCGTGAGCATCATCGCGTTCGCGGCACAGCCGGCTCACGCCGACGTCGTCGAGTCGACCTGCACCTACGGCTACAACCTCTCCGTCAACCAGATAACCGCCACGTGCACCACCTACACCGCGACCCCCTGGTACATGCGGGTCATGTGCGAGACCCCGCGCGACACCTTCGTCTACGTCAACGGCACGATTGTGTGGAACTCGCCGGGAAGAGGCACCTCCCTGGCGCGGTGCCCGGTGAACACCGAGATCCACGACTGGACCTTCGTCAACGTGTAGCCGATCGGACGTCGATGGGCCGGCCACCCCCGGCCGGCCCACCGGAGGCCGCGACCTCGGGTGCCGCGGTCAGCCACCGGACGGCTCGGCCACGTGACGGATGCCGTGGTCCAGGCGATCGCGAGTCAGGTGCCTGCGGTCACCGCCTTGAGCCCGGCGAACGACTCTCCGATGAACTGCAACAAATCCTTCTGCCCGGTCTGCCCGGTCCAGTGCCCGAACGCGATCGTGAAGACGGCGATGCCTGCCCCCGCGCGAACCGGTGGCGACATCCCACAGGATGACCTCGTCGTCACCGCCCAGCCGCATCGCCGACGGCGCGGCGAACTATGCCACGAAAGCCCGGCCGGACTGTCCAGGACCCGCGGATCCACCCGGCTCTCCCTCACCTCCCCGCTCCGCAGGTAGGGAGAGGCCACCGGCGGCGGGCCGTGCGTGCGGGCGGTCATGAAGTAGATGTCGTCCTTAAGGAACCGCCCGCTCGCCGTACCGTCGTCACCGAGTGTGAGATGCGCGAACGCGGCCCCGCGCATCCACCCGGTCAGCGGAGCGGTGATCGTGCCACCGTCGCGGACCTGCCACATCCACGGCATCGGAACGTAGCGCACCGAGCAGGTGGCGATCAGCCGGTCGTACTCGGCGTTCTTGTCATAGCCCGCGAGACCATCACCGGTCACGAGCACGGGCGGGCGTGTAGCCAGCTGCGGTGAGCGCTTCACGGGCCGGTCGGCCACGGCCGTCGAGTCGCGGTAGAGCCCGGTCTGCACGCGGCTACGCGTCATCCCCGGCGACACACCCCATCAGAACCCGCTCCCACAGACACTTACCGCTTAACCTGCAGAAACAGGATCTCGCAGAGATCAACTCATACATCATTCCGCTGGACGTGACCCCGCGGGGTAACTCTCTCCGCAGCCCCCTGACCGATCTTCCATACCTGCTCGGCGATGCGAACGGCAGCTCTCTTGGGGTCTTCGTGCTCCCATACTCGGATGACCAGCCATCCCGATTCCGAGAGCTTCCGATCGGTTTCGGCATCTCGTTCTCGGTTGCGAACAACCTTCTCCGCCCAGTAATCGGCATTGGTGGCGGCCTTGATGTGATGCTCTGGGCATCCATGCCAGAAACATCCGTCGAGGAACACCGCCACCTGTGCCTTGGTGAACACCAGATCGGCCGTGCGTCGAATCTTCGGCAGCGGACGAACCGCGACACGATATCGAAGGCCGAGGGCATGCACCGCCCGTCGCAAGGCGAGCTCGGGCTTGGTGTCCCTGCTCTTGTTCGCCTGCATGCTCTTACGCACGCCCTCGCTGGACGCGCCCACAGGTCTCGCGACTGCCATAGCTCCACCGTACAAAAGACATAGAAACGCCCTACAGAGCCAGAAGGCTACGCAACAGCACGACCAGGCGTACGCGTTCGGGCTAATCTTCCTGCGAAGCAGAGGAGTCGTGGATGAGAAGGTTCACCAGCCTGGAGATCTGCGCTGGAGCAGGTGGCCAAGCCGTCGGCCTGGAAATGGCCGGCTTCGATCCGGTGATGCTCATCGACGATGATCCTCACGCCTGCGCGACGCTTCGCGCCAACCGCCCCGACTGGGACGTGAGGCAACTCGACCTCCTCGAGTTCGTAGGCAGTGATCACCCACAGGTCCTGGACGTCGATCTGCTCGCGGGTGGACTTCCTCGGTTCCCCTACACCATTGCCGGCAAGCAGCCCACAGTCGAGCCCAAATACGACCTGCTGCGAGCCGCGATCTGGCTGGCGCTGGAAGTGCGGCCTCGGGCGATCCTGCTGGAGAACGTACCCGCGCTCGTCAGCAGCCCGAAGTTCACCGAGTTGCGAGAGTTCGTCGAGGACGAGCTCAAGAACAACTCTTACGAGTGCCTCTGGGGCATTCTTGATGCGCGGGACCACGGTGTGCCTCAACGCCGAGAACACGGCGTCCTCGTTGCGATGCGAGCGCAGGATATCGGCGCATTTCACTGGCCCGAACCCGTCGGGGGCGCCGCCACGGTGGGTGAGGCGCTCTGGCACTCGATGGCGAGCCGGGGCTGGAAAGGTGCGGCGGAGTGGCGGCTCGTCGCGAACGAGGTCGCGCCTCCGATCATCGGTGGGTCCAAGGACAGAGGCGGCGCAGACCTCGGTCCGACACGAACGAAGAACATCTGGTCCAGGTTAGGGATCAATGGCAGCAGCATCGCGGATGATGTGCCGGGCCCTGACTTCGTGTTCGATCTAGGCGCCGCCCGGGGAGGACTCCCGAAGCTGACCGTGCCCCAGGTCGCGGTGCTGCAGGGGTTTCCTGAAGACTGGGTCATCTCAGGCAGGAAGACGGCACGCTATCGGCAGGTGGGACATGCGTTCCCACCGCCGCTCGCAGCGGCCCTCGGCACGAGTCTCACGCGTGCGCTGTCGGCTCGGGAGGAAACGGCCTAGGCGGGCGGAGGAATATGAGGTTTCTGGAAGCAGGCTTCAGCCACCGGACCCTATGATCCACTCGCGGGTCGGTATGGTTACGCCCATGACCGCCACACCCCCCGATCGCATCAACGTCGTCGACTTGTTCGCAGGCTGTGGCGGATTCACCCAGGGTTTTCACGAGTTCGTCCCGGAAGATGGCGACAGGTCGCCCTTCCGTACGATAGGTGCGGTCGAGTGGGATCTGGCGGCAGCCACAACCTACGCCGCGAACTACGCAACCGAGGCGGGCGGCCTGAGGCACATCTTCGCAGGTGACATCAAGAACTGGGATCCCGACGAAGTCCAGGGCGAGGTCGACGTGATCTTGGGCGGTCCCCCCTGCCAGGGATTCTCCGGTTTAGGCAAGGAGGACCCAAACGACCCCCGTAACCGTCTGTGGCGTGAATACATGAAAGTGGTGAAGCGGCTCCAACCGAAGATCTTCGTGATCGAGAACGTGGACCGCTTCTTCAGGTCCTCCGAATATGCGGCACTGCAAGTGGCTGCAGCGAACGGTGACCTGAAGGACTATGTATTGAAGTCCAACCATCTGGTCGCGGCCGATTATGGTGTCCCGCAGACCAGAAAGCGGGCCATCGTATTGGCCACGCACCGTGATCTTCTCAAGGAACACCCCGATGGGGTTCCGCTAAATCGTCCACAGGCGACTCACGCTGATCCACGTAAACTGGACGCCTCTCTTTTCACGGGTTCGGACGCCGTGGCCACATGGGTACCGGTCAGCACGGTGTTCGGAGTGCCCGGGCGGCCGAATACACCGGAGAAGCCAGCCACCACGAGCCTTCCCGATGCCCGCTGTGATCTCCTCGGTAAGACCGTTCCGGGCCCGTTCAAGACGACCGACCTGCACATCGGCCGCAACCCGACGGAGCGTTCCCGTCTCCGGTACGAGGACATCCCACCGGGCGGTAACCGACATGACATCCACCCCGATCGCTCCACGGAGAGTTGGCTGAAACATCGCTCCGGGTCGCACGATGTGATGGGCAGGTTGTACCTGGATCGCCCATCGGTGACCATTCGCACAGAGTTCTACAAGCCCGAAAAGGGG